>NZ_JARVRG010000051.1:0-2437 GCF_030209795.1 Arthrobacter sp. efr-133-R2A-63
CCGAAGCAAAGAAAATGAAGAGGACAACCGCCCCCACCAGGGCACCGACCTCAGGACGGGCCATCAACTTGCTCAACGGGCTCCGCTTCGCGACCCGCTCATCCGCGGCAGTTTTGGGTGCCGGGGCAGTAACTAAAGCCATGGAACACACTTCCTTCTCTGTCAGCTCGCGCGGCAAGGGAGTCATGCCGCGCGAGCTGAACCATCATCGGATTAGCGGATGCCCTGCTGAACGAACTTCAGCACATCGGAAATGTTGGACTTGTCAACGATCGTCGGACCCGTGAGGACGGGCTGGCCGCCACCGATCTTGAAACCACCAAGCTTGTTCTGCCAGATTGCGTCAATGGACATGTAGCCCTGGAGCCACGGCTGCTGGTCCACAGTGAACAGGACCTTGCCATCGTTGATCGCCTGCGCGAGCGCGGGGTTCAGGTCGAAGCTGGCCACCTTGATCGGGCTGTTGGCATCTGCCACGGCTTTGATGACGGTCAAGGTGATCGGTGCGCCGAGCCCGATGATCACGTCGGCATCCTTGCTGGCCTGGAGCTTCGCCGTCGCGGTGGACTGTACGGCCGTCATATCGGCCCCGTTGACATAAAGGATCTCAGTGCCCGGCACCTTCGTCTTCACACCCGCGCACCGCTGTTCGAGTTGCACCTGTCCTTGTGACTGGATCACGCAGATGGGGTGTTTGTAACCCTGCGACGCGAGCTTGGCGCCGACCGCTTCGCCAGCCAGGGTCTCATTGGAACCGAAGTGGGTGAACGCCCCCATCTGCGCGGAGACGTCCCCACCAGCGTTGAAGCTCACCACCGGGATGCCCGCGTCGGTAGCCTTCTTCAGCACATCCTTCATGGCGCCCGGGTTGGCGATCGTGACCGCGATGCCATCGACCTTCTGGTCAATGGCCTGCTGCACGAGCTGGGACTGGCGCCCCGCGTCGGCATCACTCGTGTAAAGAACCTCGACATTGTCCTTCGCTGCCGCGGCCTCCGCACCCTTGCGCACGATATCCCAGAAGGTATCGCCAGCCTCGGCGTGGGTGATGAGCGCAACCTTGATCCGCGGAGTGCTTGCCGCTTGGCCGCCACCCGCGGCGTTGGCGGTGTCGGCCGGCTTTCCGCCCCCGCTTGAGCATGCTGCCAGGGCCAGAAGCGGTACTACGGCCAGCGCCACTGCGCCTCGCCGCCAATTGAACTTTGCCACGTGAGATCTCCTTTGATGTCGCGTACTTCGACCGTCGACCCCGTTGCTGTGCCTTCAAAGACATGGTGGGAGGACGGAACCATCTAGCTGTGAACGGATGTGATCCACATCGCTTTGTGGAACGCTCCAACGCTAAATCAAGGCTTGACCAATTGTCAATGGAGCGTTCCAATTAGATTGTGACTGGGTATCCACGCCCTCACCTGCCGCAACTAGCCGCGCACCGGCGCGAGGAGAACGATGACGTACTCAAGCACACCCGAACTGATTGCGACTTGCTGGACCAGCGCAGGGAATATCGCGCCGTTGACTAGCCCGGAGATCAGTCCCGTCCCCATCGTCGAGCGTTTGGAAGCAATCGCCTCAACCGGATGGGCAGGCTTTGGATTGGCGTACGACGATCTCGTCGTTGCAAGGGACACCATCGGTTTCTCCGGGCTTAAGAATCTCATTGACCAAGCAGGCTTCCGCCACGTCGAAGTCGAGTTGCTCACGAACTGGTGGGATGATTCCCTGTCCCATGAATGGAGGCCGCAGTTCGAGCTGCTCCTCGATGCCGCGGAAACGCTGGGGGCGCGCTTCATCAAGATTGGAACGGCGTTCGGCGAGCCATTGGAAGATCTTGATTTCCTGGTGGAGCCGCTGCGACGGCTGACAACCGAGGCCTCGGAAAGAGGAACCCGGATTGCCCTTGAGCCCATGCCGTTCTCGATGGTCGGATCGATTCCCGCGGCCGCCGAACTCATGAGGTCGGTCGATATGCCCGAATGTGGCCTGGTGGTTGACTACTGGCATGTCTTCCGTGCTGGAACGAGCTTGGAGGAACTGTCCCGCAGCGTGACCGCCGAGCAGATTTTAGGGGTGGAACTCAATGACGCTGACGCGGAAATCAAGGGCACGCTCTTCGAGGACACTCGCGACAATCGCCGCCTTTGCGGAGAGGGCGACCAAGACGTCGCAGGGTTCATCACAACGCTCCAGGCCATCGGTTTTAAAGGGCCGTGGGGTGTGGAAATACTCTCCGAACAACACCGCACACGTCCGGTTCGCGAAGCGCTGGAATCCGCCCGCTCGACGGCGCTTGCCTGCTTCCCCGCCTGACGCGCCTCCCGCCAACCCAACTGACTCGCATTTGTTGTCGTTATGGGGCCTCATAACGACAACAAATGCGAGCTAGTGGTCTGTCTCAGTTTTGCTTGATGGTTTCGAGTGCGACGCGGCCACGGGC
>NZ_JARVRG010000043.1:0-2142 GCF_030209795.1 Arthrobacter sp. efr-133-R2A-63
TGTCAGTGACGGTCGAAAACTGAGCCATTGTGACGGTTGAAAACTGAGCCACCTGTTCCAAACGATTGGGTGGGTGATCACAGTGGAGGATTGGGCGCTTATTCGGCGGTTGCATCTTGCCGAGGGTGAATCGATGAGGTCGATAGCGGAGCGGCTGGGTCTTTCCCGGAACACCGTGGCGAGAGCGGTCAGCGCCGATGGGCCGCCGACCTATGTCCGTGCGCCGCAGGACTCCGGGATCAAGGCGGTGGAGCCGGCGATCCGGGCACTGCTGAAGGAGAACCCTCGGATGCCGGCGACGGTGCTGGCTGAGCGTGTGGGTTGGTCGGGGTCCCCGGCCTGGTTCAGGGAGAACGTGGCCAGGATCAGGCCGGAGTATGCCCCCGCTGATCCCGCGGACCGGATCAGTTACGAGCCCGGGGACCAGGTCCAGTGCGATCTGTGGTTTCCGGAGGTGCGGATACCCGTCGGGAACGGAAAGCCCCGGGTCCTGCCGGTGCTGGTGATGGTGTCCTCGCATTCGCGGTTCATCATGGCCCGGATGATCCCCTCCCGGGTGACCGGGGACCTGCTGGCCGGGATGTGGGAGCTGATCGGGTCCCTGGGCGCGGTGCCGCGGCGGCTGATCTGGGACAACGAAACCGGCATCGGACGGCGGAACAGCTACGCCGCCGGCGTCGCGGCTTTCGCCGGAGTCCTCGCCACCAGGATCGTGCAGGTCAAACCCTACGACCCGGAGAGCAAGGGCGTGGTGGAGCGGGCCAACCAGTTCCTGGAAACCTCCTTCCTGCCGGGACGTGTTTTCGTATCGCCGGAGGACTTCAACGCCCAGCTCGCGGGCTGGCTGCCCAAGGCCAATGCCCGGCTGGTCCGGCGCACCGGCGCCCGGCCCGCGGACCTGCTCGCTCAGGACAAGGCGGCGATGCTGGCGCTGCCGCCGGTTCCGCCCGTGACCGGGTTCGCCGCGCGGGTCAGGCTCCCGCGGGACTACTACGTCCGGATGGGATCCAACGATTACTCCGTGCACCCGCAGGCCATCGGCAGGTTCGTGGATGTCACCGCTGACCTTGAGACCGTCACGATCAGCCTCGAGGGGCGATGCGTCGGAAGCCATACCCGGTCCTGGGGTGCGGGCCAGACGATCACCGACCCGGGCCATGTCGAGGCCGCCCGAACGTTGCGGAAAGCCTTCCAGAACCCGGAACCGGCCGTTGACACGGCTGGGCTGCGGGACTTGGCGGACTACGACCGGGCGTTCGGTGTCGCTCTCGATGACGGGCAGGTCGCCTGATGACCGAGGCGAAGGAAACCGCCGGGCAGATCGAGTACTACTCCCGGGCGATGAAAGCACCGCGTATCCGGGAAGCTGCCGCCCGGCTCGCGGACCAGGCCCGCGAGGCCGCCTGGACCCACGAGGAATACCTCGCAGCGGTCCTGTCCCGGGAAGTCGCCGCCAGGGAAGCCTCCGGCGCCGAATCCCGCGCCAGGGCAGCAGGGTTTCCCGCCCGTAAATCACTCGAGGACTTCAGCTTTGACCATCAGCCCGGCCTCAAACGCGACACGATCGCGCACCTGGCCACCGGCGCGTTCCTCACCGAGGCATCCAACATCGTCCTGCTCGGGCCGCCCGGAACCGGCAAAACACACCTCGCGACCGGCCTGGGTCTGCGGGCCACCCAGCTGGGTCATCGGGTCCTGTTCGCGACCGCCATCGACTGGGTCTCCCGGCTCCAAGCCGCTCATCAAAACGGCAGATTGCCGCAGGAGCTGGTCCGGCTGCGCCGCTACGGGCTGATCATCGTCGATGAAGTCGGCTACATCCCGTTCGAGCAGGATGCCGCGAACCTGTTCTTCCAGCTCGTCTCATCACGCTACGAGCACGCCTCCCTGATCCTGACCTCGAACCTGCCCTTCGCCCGCTGGGGAGATGTGTTCGGAGACCAGGTCGTCGCTTCCGCCATGATCGACCGCATCGTCCACCACGCCGAAGTCATCACCCTCAAGGGCTCCAGCTACCGGCTCAAGCATGCACAGACAGACTTGCTGCCCTCGACAAGACCGGAAAATCAGGCAGAATAACCAACGTCAACGTGGCTCACTTTTCAACCCACGAAATGGCTCACTTTTCGACCAGCGCTGACA
>NZ_JARVRG010000049.1:0-1870 GCF_030209795.1 Arthrobacter sp. efr-133-R2A-63
CAGGTGGCTCAGTTTTCAACCGTCACAATGGCTCAGTTTTCGACCGTCACTGACACTGCCGCACCGAGCACACGACTGTGGGATCTGGCCTACGCCGCCCAGGCATTCACGCTCTCGGACACGAACCAGGCGCCGGAGGAAGCCGCGCAGAATTTGACGGCCTTCACCTCCTAAAGTCTTCCCATGACTTGGGGCATGAACCGTGGGGTTCAATGTATCTCGAAGGCCATGGTGACCACTGGCGGGCCGCAACCGAATACGCGGAGCGTCATCAGGATCTTTGGTCGAAAGCGCTTCTCACATCCCCACGCTGAGGGATCCTTTACCGGACGGCATGTCGACTCTCAGGAGCAGGTCTTGAGTAAACCTGTCGCACCGGGACGAGCCCGGAAGGTGACGATGTGGCCGTTGTCATCCCGAAAAACAGCCTGTGAACCGGACACGGTCACGGTGCCTGCCTGATAGGGGTTCCCCCATCCCGGAGGGGGATTGCCCTGACCATCATCCAATGGTGTTTCGGCAATGAAGAACGTGTCATCGACGCGCAATTCTTCGATTCCGCAGTGCGTGTAAAGCATGATTGGCATGCCTGAAGCAATGGGGGTCGGTGCTTCCGCGGAGGCTTCTGTAATCGGCGTTGCAGGCCCTGCGCACGCACACAGGACGGCGAATAGCGCGATGGCCAATGATGAGATCCTAATTTTTCCGGCCATACGACCCACCCCAGTCCCCGATCAGGCTCACAGAATATGCCTTGGGAAAGTTGGCCACAATGTTAGAGCTAGCCAGGTTGGTCGTACGTGTCCGTTTTCCTCAACCTTAGAGGTGGAACGCCCAAAGATCTGGCCTTCAGCAGCGGCTACATGTGAATCGCAGCAGCGGCGTCATCGCGCCGCCGAGGGGCTTCGAAGTCCGGTCGTCGCCTTTTATCCAGTAGTGATTCGGACTCCGGCGACGGCGCCTGTCCAAGGACCGTTCGGGTCGTGCCGTATCAGTGAAGCCACGACATATCCCGCTGGCAACTCGACAATCTTCGACAAGACGCCGGAGCAATCAAGATCGAGCGACTTCAGCTGCTCAGACCCTCCGGCGGTGATGAACATCTGGGCGTTCGGGATGCCCACGCAAGCCGCCGTGACGGTATACCGGCCTGCGGTCGCCACTTTTACGGTTTTGCTGAAACCAACCCCTGGTCCGTCGGCAGGGCCGGAGTCCTCAAGGAGCACGGAACCTTCAGCCGCTCCAAGGCGCTTGTCCAATTCGCCGTAATTGCGCTTTTCGGCATCCAGTATCTCCGGGCCCTTCGTGGGGACGACAGGCGCTGGGCGACTGCTGTGCTCGGCGGCTGTCTGCACCGGATCGCCGGCATCCTCGTACGTGCACGCTGCCAGGCCCCCGGACAGCAGCAGGCCCAGCACCGCCGCCGTAGCAGCACTGCGAATTGGTCTCATTCCCCCACGACCTGACATGGGCCGAGTCTATGGTGCGTTCGCCCAAAGGCAAGTCGCAACCGGTCCTTAAGCGTTGTGGGTTCGCGCTGTCCGTATGCTGTCCCCGGTCCGGGTACATGTACGGTCAAGGATCCCTCAGCGTTCACCTTGCGGAATCCAAGTGGCTCTATCGGCCATTCGGCCCCTGGCGACCAGACTGGATTCTGTCTCATCGCCCGTCGTCGCGTACGTTATTCCGTTTCACTCGCCGATTATGAATTAGCCGAATCAGTCCCACAGGCGCAGCTCCCATAATTAAGAACACGGGAAACTCAATGGTGGACCTCTCGCCTTGGCTCTGGGAGAGCAGGAGTGAGCCGGCGGCGATGGTCAAGTCCCGTGGAGTGGTGTAACGGTTGATCCTTCGCTTAGGCGCTGAG
>NZ_JARVRG010000046.1:0-1557 GCF_030209795.1 Arthrobacter sp. efr-133-R2A-63
CCCAACTAATACAAAAGTAGGGGTGGATCAGGCTGCGGTGACCGGAGTGATCGTGACGTCGTAGCCGAGGCTGTTGAGCTGCTTGATGGCGTTGTTCTTGGCGCGGGTCGGGTTGATGCGGGTGAAGTGGTCAGCTCCGGGCTCGTTGTAGCACTCGCCGTTGGCGAGCATGTGCCAGGCCGCGGTGAGGATGGAATGCTCGACGGCGACGAGGGCTTTGTTGCGTCCGCTTCGGGCCGTGATGCGGTGGTATCTCGCGGCGAGGTAGGTGTTCTTGGACCGTGCGGCCGCCATAGCCGCGATGCCGAGGGCTCCCTTGAGGTATTTGTTCCCGGGCAGGATGTGCGCGGATTTGATCCGTCCGGCGGATTCGTTCGCGCCGGGACAGACGCCGGCCCAAGACGCGAGCCGGGCGGGGGTTTCGAACACGGCCATGTCCGCTCCGGTTTCGGCGATGATCACCTCGGCGACCCTGCGGGAGACTCCGGGGATGGCGGCCAGGGCTTCCCTGGCGTCGCGAAAGGGTTCCATCGCCTCCTCGATCCGTGCCGTGAGGGCCTCGATGACCCGGGTGTGGGTGTCGATCTGGTCCAGGTGCAGGCGGGCCATGAACGCGTGGTGGGGTTTGAACCGGCCGGTGAGCGCGTCGACGAGGGCCGGGATCTTCGAGCGCAGCATGCCCCGGGCCATCCCGGCCAGCACCTCTGGGTTGCGTTCTCCGTTGATGAGGGCCTCGAGGATGTTCCGGGAGGAGACCCCTGTCAGATCCGAGACCACCGAGGAGAGCTTGATCCCGGAACTCTCCAGGAACTTCTCCAGCCGCTGGATCTCCCGGGCCCGGTCGCGGGTGGCGATCGCACGGGCCCGGGTCAGGTCCCTGAGCTCACGGATCGGTTCCGGCGGCACGAACGAGGCCCGCAACAACCCGAAAGCGGCCAACTGCGCCAGCCAGGCCGCGTCGGAGACGTCCGTCTTGCGGCCGGGGATGTTCCGGGCCGCCTTGGCGTTGACGAGCATCACCGGCAGCGTCTCCTCCATCAGGTAGTAGAAGGGCTTCCAGTAATCACTGGTCGCTTCCATCACCACCGTGCTCACATGTTCGCGTTCCAGGAACTCACGCAGCTCCAGGATCTGATGCGTGTTCGCGGCCCAGGTCGTAACCGTTGATGTGTAGGTCCCGGCCCGCGGGCCCGGGACCCGCACGCAGACTTTCGCGTCGCGTTTGGAGATATCCAACCCCGCGGCCCGCTCGTGAACAATGTCCATAACGACTTCCCTCCAACACCCTCAGACGGCCATCTACTGTGTCCGTCTCGGGGAGGACAGGGAAAATATTCAGGAATCTAATACCCGTGCTTCAAAGCAACAATCCACGGTTCCCGTGGAAGTCCTCCACGCCACGCTAACTCACGGACTCAAGGCACCAAGTTGGGTCGGCGTTCACCGAGACGAACACCTCCATGATCACCGAGCCGCCCGGAGAGAGCCAGAGTCTTGGTGAGCCAGACGCATACTTTCCCGGCCCACGGCGCACCAGCGGCGCTCATCCGCTAACTC
>NZ_JARVRG010000045.1:0-1410 GCF_030209795.1 Arthrobacter sp. efr-133-R2A-63
AGTGGAGTCCCGCATAGTGGTGTAACGCCACGGTGGTTGTCTGCGTCGTTGCTGACGTGAAGGCGGTCACCGTGTGATCCTTCGAGGAAACTCTCACATCCCACTCGAAAGGCATCAACACGATGACCGCTCCCCATATTGTCGACCCCGTGACCGTGCTCGGCGAAGCCCTGACCGAGGCGTCCCCGGATTTGATGCGGCATCTGCTGCAGACCATGATCAACGCTTTGCTGTCCGCTGACGCCGATGCCGTCGTCGGCGCGGAATGGGGCGAACGCAGCCCTGAGCGCACCACCCACCGCAACGGCTATCGGCATCGGAACCTCGATACCCGTGCCGGGACGATCGATGTCGCCGTCCCGAAGCTGCGGCAGGGCAGCTACTTCCCGGAATGGCTCCTCGAACGCCGGAAACGATCCGAGGCCGCGCTAGTCACCGTGATCGCGGACTGCTACCTCGCCGGCGTCTCGACCCGCCGGATGGACAAATTGGTGAAGCAGCTCGGTATCCATTCCCTGTCGAAGTCGCAGGTGTCCAGGATGGCGGCCGATCTCGATGAACACGTGGAGGAGTTCCGGCACCGCAACCTGTCCGAGGCCGGCCCGTTCACCTTCGTTGCCGCGGACGCGTTGACGATGAAGGTCCGAGAGGGCGGTCGGGTCGTGAACACCGTGGTCCTGATCGCGACCGGGGTCAACGGCGACGGACGCCGCGAGGTCCTCGGACTCCAGGTCGCCACGTCAGAGACCGGTCCCGCATGGAACGCGTTCTTTGCCGATCTCACCGCCCGCGGCCTTGCCGGGGTGCAGCTGGTCACCTCCGACGCGCACGCCGGGCTGAAAGACGCGATCGCCGCGAACCTGCCCGGGGCAGTCTGGCAACGCTGCCGCACCCATTACGCCGCGAACCTGATGAGTGTGACACCCAAGAGCATGTGGCCGGCCGTGAAAGCGATGCTCCACAGTGTCTATGACCAACCCGACGCTGCCGCGGTGACCGCACAGTTCGACCGGACCCTGGACTACGTGAGCGAGAAACTTCCCGTCGTCGCCTCGCACCTGGACGCGGCCCGGGCAGACATCCTCGCGTTCACCTCGTTTCCCAAGGACCTGTGGCAGCAGATCTGGTCGAACAACCCCAACGAGCGGCTGAACAGAGAGATCCGCCGCCGAACCGACAGTGTCGGCATCTTCCCCAACCGGGATGCGATCATCCGCCTTGTTGGCGGCGTCCTCGCCGAGCAAACCGACGAATGGGCCGAGGGACGCCGCTATCTCGGCCTCGACATCCTCGCCCGCTCTCGCATGCGCCCCATCGCTGACACCGGAAGCGAGGTAGACACCGACACGATCATGGCCCTCAGCGCCTAAGCGAAGGATCAACCGTTACACCACTCCACGGGACTTGACC
>NZ_JARVRG010000047.1:0-1383 GCF_030209795.1 Arthrobacter sp. efr-133-R2A-63
CCGAGTTGACTCGTAAAAAACCTCCGCGAAGGGGCATACGTTGCCTCATAAGTATTTCTCCGGCTGGTTCGGGGTTGCCGGGCGGGCGGTGGCGGGTTACGCAGGGTGGATGGGACTGACGATGGCCGAGCGCAAGGCCGTGACGAAGCAGCTGGCGAGGACCTACCGGGCCGGTGATCGGGTCCGGAAAGGCAGGATCCTGGACGAGGTGGTCGAGCTGACGGGCTGGCACCGGGACTATGCGCGGGCGGTGCTGCGGCATGCCCTTGATCCGCCCAGGCCGCGTCCGGTGCGGGCGGGCCGGGCTCCGGTGTACGGGGCGGATCTGCAGCCAGGCCTGGTGCAGTGTTGGGCGGTGCTGCGGGCGCCGGCCGGACGGCTGCTGGCGGCGGCGATGCCTGAACTTGTTCCGATGCTGCGGGACGAGGGAGCGCTGCAGGTCACGGATCCGCAGGCGGCCCTGCTGGCGCGGATGAGCGCTGCAACGATCGATAGGCGGCTGGCTGGCGAACGGGCCAAGCTGCTGCCCCGTGGGCGCTCCCACACCAAGCCCGGGTCGTTGCTGAAATCCCAGATCCCGATCCGGACCTGGGCGCAGTGGGATGATGCCGTGCCCGGGTTCGTGGAGATCGACCTGGTCGGCCATGAAGGGTCCAACAACTCCGGGCAGTTCTGCTTCACGCTGACCGTCACCGACATCGCCACGGGTTGGACGGTGAACAGGTCCGTGCCCAACCGGGCGCAGAAGCACGTCTTCGCTGCCCTGCAGCACGTCCTGTCGGTGTTTCCCTTTCCCGTGATCGGCATCGATTCGGACAACGGCAGCGAGTTCATCAACAACCATCTGTTCGATTTCTGCCTGGAACACCACATCACCTTCACCCGCTCCCGGTCCGGCAACAAGAACGACGGGGCCCACGTGGAGCAGAAGAACTGGGCCAGGGTCCGTGAACTCGTCGGCTACCTGCGCTACGACACCGCCGCGGAACTGGAGCTGCTGAACCAGATCTGGGAACTGGACCGGATCTTCACCAACTACCTGCTGCCCCAGCAGAAGCTCATCGCCAAGGTCCGCGTCGGAGCCAAGGTCACCAAGAAGCACGACGCTCCCGCGACCCCGCACAGACGCACGAAAGCCGACCCCGGCGTCTCACCCATGGCCGTACTCCGCATGAACACCGAATACAAGAAGATCAGACCCGCTGCCCTGTCCCGGCAGATATTGTCCCTCACGGGCCGGCTCGAAACCCTCGCCACGGCCAAGCAGCCCGCACCCGTGAAACCCCCCGTCAACGAGGACTGGAACCGCCGACCCAACCGGAGATATTCAACTGAGGCGACGAATGCCCCTTCCCGGAGGTATTGACATGAGGTAACAGGGGG
>NZ_JARVRG010000042.1:0-1322 GCF_030209795.1 Arthrobacter sp. efr-133-R2A-63
GGCGAAAATGGCCGAACCGGACGGGAAGGACCTGCAACCCCTCATATCGTCTAGTCGCCGAGGAGGTGCAGCTTGTCCTTCGTGTCCACGTCGGCTCCGTCGGTCAGATCGCTGCAGTCGACGACCTCCACCAGCCCGGGGTGCGCCTTGAAGAAACGACGTGCCCCGGCGTCGCCGACGGCGGACTCGGCGACCTCGGCGCGGAGGCCGGCGTCGATGATCAAGGGGTGGCCGCGCCTTAGCTTTGTCGTGTGGCCGCCCTCGAAGGGGGCTTCGGCGTACCCCGCAGCCGTCACCCGGCCAGCCTGGTGGGCCGCCAGGAGCCTGGCGACGACGGCGGGAGTCACCCCGGGTTGGTCCACCAGGGCCACCATGACGTTGTGGCCATGTGTCGCCGCCGCAACACCGGTACGGAACGAGCTGGCCATGCCGGAAGCCCACTCCGGGTTGTCCACCACGAGATACCCTCCCAGGTCCGCCGCGCGGCGGACATCGCCGGCTCCAGCACCGAGCACCACGACTACCTCGCTGCATCCGCCGTCAAGCAACGTCTTGGCGAGTACCTCCACCAAGGTCCGGCCGCGGTAAGGCAGCAGCGCCTTCGGGCCGAGGCCCAGGCGGGTTCCTGCACCGCCGGCCAACAGCACACCGACGGTATGCGCGGGGCTGGAATCGTTCATGGGGTTCACCTTATCCATGTGCCTTCGCGAGGTCTCTAGGCTCACCTTGCTTTCCGATATAGGTCTACCGAAAAAGGTTGAATATTACCCGTGGGTAGGCCTTCTGGCAGGCTTCCGTGGCCGATATTCTCTTATGGACTTCACGAGAGTCAGTGGTCATCGAAGGGGATGCAATGACGCATCCGCGGTGGAAAGAGGTTTTATGTCTGGCATTTTCGAAATTTTGGCAGCTGGGGAGCAATCATTCCGTTTCCGGTTGAAGGCCGATGATGGAACGGTAGTGGCGGTGTCGCCCAAGTTCCCGGATATCGCGGCCCTTGTGGCCGGCATCAATGCGGTCAGGGAGAATGCGGCCACAGGATTCGTGGTGGATCGGCGCTCGCTCGGAGCGTAGAAATAAATCGGCGGTAGTGCTCAAGGAGCACTACCGCCGATTCCTTTTTGCAGAGACCTGCCGGGCTTAGTTGTCGCCGCCCGCCCCGCCGGTGGTGCCGGCAGTCACGTCGAGGAGCTTGTACCGGTCAATGGCGTACGACGGCGCACTCGGGTCAACCTCGCCCCTCGCCGCGAGGAGTTGGAGGGTTTTCACGACGATGGAGTGGGTGTCGTTTTTGAAGAAGCGTCGTGCGGCTTGGCGGGTGT
>NZ_JARVRG010000033.1:0-1227 GCF_030209795.1 Arthrobacter sp. efr-133-R2A-63
CGTTACCTTTTTAGCAGCCCTTAACGAGTAAGAATTGGGGTTGTTGGCCTGTCGGTCCCGGCATGATTAAGTCCCCCAGTCATCAATGATCCGGGGGGTGTTGTCACCGGGATTCGATAGGCGCCAGGGGATCGCTAATGGGGACCGGACCAGCGCAATGAAACACCGCGTAGGTCAGCCGTAACGTGGATGCCGAGCCTTGCCGCCGCAGGACATGCCAACACAGATTTGACGGACACAAATTCTGGGAGGTTTGCGTTGATCAAAGACCATGAACTCGTCGACATCTTCATCGGTGTTGACGTCGGCAAGAGCCATCACCACGCGGTCGGCATCGACCGCCAGGGCAAGAAGATCCTCGACCGGGCGCTGCCCCAGGACGAGGCAAAACTGCAAGCCATCATCCGCTCCGTCGCCGGCAACGGACGCGTATTGTTGGTCGTTGACCAGCCCTCCACCATCGGCGCCCTGCCCGTCGCTGTGGCTCAGGCGGAAGGCATCATGGTCGGCTACCTGCCCGGTCTGGCCATGCGGCGCATCGCGGACCTACACCCAGGCGAGGCCAAAACGGACGCCCGAGACGCAGCAATAATTGCCGAAGCCGCCCGGTCCCTGCCGCACACCCTACGCTCCATCGTGGTCGCCGACGAGCAGGCCGCGGAGCTGTCGATGCTGTGCGGTTTTGATGACGATCTGGCCAAGCAGGCCACGGCCACCTCCAACCGGATCCGCGGGCTCCTGACCCAGGTCCACCCTGCCCTGGAACGAGTCATCGGCAAGCACCTGGACCACCCTGCCATGGCCGAACTGCTGATCAAATACCCGACGCCGGAGACGCTGCGCAAAGCCGGCCAGAACCGGGTCACCACCCTCCTGTCCCGCCATGCGCCGCGGGCCGGGAAAGGCTGGGCGGCGGACGTCTTCACCGCGTTGGGAGAGCAGACCGTCGTGGTCGCCGGCACCAACGCCGCAGGCATCGTCCTGCCCCAACTGGCGGCCATGCTCAAGCAGCTGCGCACCGCCCGAGACGAGATCCTCACCCAGGTCGAAGCACTTGTGGAGGCCCACCCTCTTCACACCGTCCTGACCTCCATGCCGGCGGTCGGGGTCAGGACGGAAGCGCGCATCCTCACCGAGATTGCGGGCAAGGAATTCAAGTCCGCCGGACACCTCGCCTCCTACGCCGGACTCGCCCCAGTGACCTGGCGGTCGGGAACCTCGATCCGC
>NZ_JARVRG010000050.1:0-1220 GCF_030209795.1 Arthrobacter sp. efr-133-R2A-63
GCGACGACATCGAACTGGCGCAACAGCCGTTCCCCGGGCCGGACGTAGGGGCGCCGGTGCTGCCACGCGGCTTCGATGAGGAGTTTGCGGGCGTAGGTGTTCCCGGCCTTGGTGATCGGGCCCTGGTGCCGGGACTGGCCGGAGGAGTCTTCACTGGGCACCAGCCCGAGGTAGGAGCCGATCGTGGAACCGGTGAAGCGCGTCCAGTCCCCGATTTCCACGGCCAGCCCGAACGCGGTGGTCATCTGGATGCCGCGCAGGCACATCAGCGCGTCGATCACCGGGGCGTAACGGCACGCCGCGGCCGTGGCGGCGACGTGCTTGTCGATCCGTGCCATATGCACGGCGAGCAGTTCGGCCTGCTCGAGATCAGCTTCGTAGGTGAACTGCAGCGCCGGTTCCTCAAAGCTCTGGCGGTGCAACCACCGGGTGTGTTCCTTCGTCCAGCGGGTGTCCTTGGGGTAGCGGATGCCGTGGCGCAGCAGGATGGCGTTCACGTGCTGGCGGGCGTGGGCGAGGTCCTTGGCCGTGCCCGAGCGTAGCCGGGACAGGTCCCGCAGGGCCTCTTCGTCCGGGTCCGGGATCCGCACCTCGGTGACCGAGCCGACCGCGAGCATCTCGGCCAGCACCCGGGCGTCGCGCCGGTCGGTTTTCACCCGGTCCCCGGGAGCGCGCAGCAGCTTCGAGGACGCCGCGACCACGCAGTTGATGCCCGCGGCGCGCAGGTAACGGGCCAGGACGAACCCGGTGGGTCCTGATTCGTAGACGGCCGTGACGTCCGGGGCGAACCGGCGGATCCACTCCAGCACGATGGCCGGGTCAGCGGGCATCGTGTGGGCGCTGACTTCGCCGGTGGCCGGGTTCAGCGCATGTCCCACCACGTTGACCGCGTGAACATCCAGACCAATGAAAGTATGCTCAAACATAGCCGGGACCTCCCAAACCTCACATGTGGCACTACCATTGCACCCCCGAGGAGCCGTCAGGCCAAGGGAACCTCCAATGGCAACCCACGGCCCTGTGAAACAGAAGGCCCCGGCCCCACCATCCCTCTCGGCCGTTCCCCTCCCGTCCGGGATAAAGGACATCACCGCCGGGGATTCAGGCCCCACAGCGCCGCCCTCCTCGCGGGATCCAACGGATCACACCAGCCGGCGCTGCGGGACCGCCCCGGCGAAAATGGCCGAACCGGACGGGAAGGACCTGCAACCCCTCATATC
>NZ_JARVRG010000059.1:0-1019 GCF_030209795.1 Arthrobacter sp. efr-133-R2A-63
GGCTTACGCAGTAAATGCTTCACCTCCACCGGCGCACCTTCTCCCGAAGTTACGGTGCCATTTTGCCTAGTTCCTTCACCCGAGTTCTCTCAAGCGCCTTGGTATTCTCTACCCAACCACCTGTGTCGGTTTGGGGTACGGTTCCTGGTTACCTGAAGCTTAGAAGCTTTTCTTGGAAGCATGGCATCAACCACTTCGTGTTCTAAAAGAACACTCGTCATCAGCTCTCGGCCTTAAGATCCCGGATTTACCTAAGATCTCAGCCTACCACCTTAAACTTGGACAACCAACGCCAAGCTGGCCTAGCCTTCTCCGTCCCTCCATCGCAATAACCAGAAGTACAGGAATATTAACCTGTTTTCCATCGACTACGCTTTTCAGCCTCGCCTTAGGGACCGACTAACCCTGCGTCGATTAACGTTGCGCAGGAAACCTTGGTCTTTCGGCGTGGGTGTTTTTCACACCCATTGTCGTTACTCATGTCAGCATTCGCACTTCTGATACCTCCAGCAAGCTTCTCAACTCACCTTCACAGGCTTACAGAACGCTCCTCTACCGCATCACTTACGTGATACCCGTAGCTTCGGTGTATGGTTTGAGCCCCGTTACATCTTCCGCGCAGGCCGACTCGACTAGTGAGCTATTACGCTTTCTTTAAAGGGTGGCTGCTTCTAAGCCAACCTCCTAGCTGTCTAAGCCTTCCCACATCGTTTCCCACTTAACCATAACTTTGGGACCTTAGCTGACGGTCTGGGTTGTTTCCCTTTTCACGACGGACGTTAGCACCCGCCGTGTGTCTCCCATGCTCGGCACTTGTAGGTATTCGGAGTTTGCATCGGTTTGGTAAGTCGGGATGACCCCCTAGCCGAAACAGTGCTCTACCCCCTACAGTGATACATGAGGCGCTACCTAAATAGCTTTCGAGGAGAACCAGCTATCTCCGAGCTTGATTAGCCTTTCACTCCGATCCACAGGTCATCCGCTAACTTTTCAACGGTAGTCGGTTCGGTCCTCCAGTT
>NZ_JARVRG010000009.1:0-210803 GCF_030209795.1 Arthrobacter sp. efr-133-R2A-63
AACGTGGCTCACTTTTCAACCCACGAAATGGCTCACTTTTCGACCAGCGCTGACAGGTGTGCCCCGGGGAGGAAGACCCAAAGGCAGCCATGATGGATTACATGGTGGAGCTCGAGGAGCTTTCGCTTTCGCGCCAGAGGGACATCCCTGTGACTTTTGCCGTTCAAGCGTTTCTCATGACTGAGCCCGAGACTTACGCGCGGCAGGCGATGCTGGCTGCGCTCGCCCAAGCCGAGTGAGCACGCCGGGACCGGTCAAGCTGCGGCGACCTTCCAGCCCACAAGGAGAATCTCGAAAACCGAACAACCGAGGGGCAGCGCAGGAGGAGATGAGGACCGTGGTAGACACAAAAGGTTTACAGCGTTCCAAAGTTTTGATAAGGACTGCGAAAACCGGCGATAAGGGTCGTCGATCCCGGCCCGGTGTGTGGTCATTCGTGGGCTGTGCAGCGTGACGGATCTTCGCGCGTCAGCGGGAATGCTGACCACTGTCCAGTGGGAGGACATTGGTGCCGCGGGCAAGGCGGCCCGTTCCCGTAACACGCAGCGGGCGTACGCGTCTGCGTGGAGGCACTGGGCTTCGTGGTGAGAGGTTCATGGGTTTCGTCCGCTTGCGGCTGACCCGCGAACTGTGGCGGCCTACCTGACGGATCGTGCCAGAGAGGGCTGTCGGTTCCATGACACGGTATTCGCGCGCCACTCCGTTCGCAGGTATCAGCAATGGGCGCATGGGACTGGCCCTTACTTGTTTTCGACGCCGTTGGACCGGGTGGTCTAACCCTGACACCGGCAGGAACCCTCGGGCTATCGGACCATCCGGCACCCCCTGGCGCGGAAATCAACTTTTGGACCGTCCGGAACACGGCTGTATGGCTGAGAATGTTCTCTTCCGAGGAGACCAGTGCCCGAGAGAGAACGAAGGGTCCTACTTCTCTTCTTCTTTTTGGTCCAAAAGTCTAACTATCTCTCTATGGCCGCCTCGGCCCTAGTGTCACAGGGATCCGGAGCTAGACTCCTCGTTCCAACGCGATCCAAATGGTCGATAAGGCGTCCCTGGGACAAACATATCGTGTCCAGCGCTCAACGGACCGCCGAGGCCAGCCCGCATGCCGCCCGATCTGGGAGTTCGGTCTGGCTGTGAAGGTCCCTTGGCCAGATGGTTTCATCGCAGTCAGCAGGTGATCTGCGGCAGCGCAAGCGCGATGGTCCCTTCGGATCTGCCCGTCAAAGAAGTCGACGCATAGGGGTCTTTGTGAACAGCCCCGAAGTAGTACATGTTGCCCAGGATCCCCGCGATTCGGCGAAGACGGTACCGGCCATGCCGGAACCCGTCACCGCCAACACGGAGGATCACAGAAGAACGAGAAGAACGGAAGACACTTCCCACGCAGAGACAGGGCTCCCGCCCTGGACGGGCGCCGACTACGCAGCCAGTATCACCGGCTCCGGCGCCTTCAAGCTCGCCGATTCCGGTGTCGCCCCGCTCGTCGCCGCGGCCCGCGGTTACGTCCGAATCGACAAAACCAACTACAACGAGATGTCCCGCGTCATGCAGGTCGAAGGAAACTCCAAACAAGGTAAGCGCTTCAAGCGGACCCTGTCTGCTCCCGGCAAGGACGGCATGCTCATGCCGTGGTACTCGCTGGCCGGAAGCATGAAGGCCGAGCGGGAAGGCCGGAACCCGGTCCCGCACACCTACCAGGTGCGACCTGAATTCCCGGAAAACGACGACGCCGGTAAGCCGATGAAGTATGAGTTCGTCGCCAACATCGGCACCCCGTTGGACGTGCACCCGGCAATCCCGACCGACTGGATCGACACCACCCCGGTCGTCATGTTCGCCGAGGGGATGCTCAAAGGCGACGCGGCGCTCTCCGCGTACCTCGTCCACCACGGTATCCCGTACACCGAGCTCCAATCCGCAGGCATCGATAATCCCCTGGCGAACCTCCGGTCCCTCTTTGACGCCATCCCAGTAAAGGACCGGGTCCTCATCGTGTCCATCGGCGGTGTCCACAATGCCTCCGGAAACGCGGCGGACTGGCGCGAAATCGCCCTGAAAGGTCGCGTCGGGTGGATCGCATTCGATGCTGACATCGCCATCAACCCGGCCGTGCACGCCGCCGCGAACAAGCTCTCCACGCAGCTGCTGGACAAGTCCAAGATGACCGAGGTCCTGTACCTGAACCCCGAGGTCACCGCCGAAGACAACGGCGCAATGGCGAAGGCCGGCGTGGACGACTTCCTGGCCAAGCACGGCAACTGGGCCGCGCTGATCAACCAGCTCGATGACATCATGCCCGATGCCCCGGCCAAGAACGCCGAAGACAAGTCCGGGAACTGGCGTGTCGGCGGCAACGGCCAGTTCGTCGAGGAATGCGTCGCGGTCAACAACGGCGCCGGCGGCACCGTCGGCGAGTACCGGTGGGAGCGGCGCGTCGACATCGGCGGCCGCGTTGTGGCAATGGAAGCCCGCCGCCAGCCGACCGACCAGGAACTGAAGACCGGCATCTTCAACCCGAACGTGAAGTTTGAAGACATCGACGACGCCCAGGTCGAAATCGAATTGTCGTGGCACCTGAACGGCCGCGACCACACGGCCACCGTCACCGGCACGGAAGGCATCCTCGGCACCCGTCCGGATGAATGGGACCGGAAGAAAGCGAACATCCCCGCCGAAGTGCTGCTGCACCCGGAATGGCCGCCTGAAGGGCCCCTCGGCCGCAAATGGCTCTCCGCGATCAAAGCCAACCAACCCGATGAGATCGCGCGCAAAACCCGTTGGATGCAAACGGGCTGGGTTCCTGTCCAGGACGGCGATCCGGTGTTCGTCATCGGGGACCAAATCGTCGGGGACCCCGAAACCGGCAGCACCGTCCTGCCGGGCATAACCTCAAATGAGATCGACGTAATTCAGAAGTACGGCGTCGGTGAAGACCTCTCCGGGGACTACGGCGACGAGTTCTTCCGGGAAGAGACGCGGAAGAACTTCCGGACCGTGATGGACACCTACATCCACTCGCACGCATGGACCGACCTTTCCACGTCGACCATCGTCCTCGCCGCCGCCCTCCGCCCTGTCGTCCCCGTCCGCCCTAAGGCAACCATTTTCCTGTGGGGACCCAAAAACAAAGGCAAGACCTTCACTGCCAAATGCATGATGCGTTTTTGGGCGCGGCGCCACGGCGACTGGCTCGAAGAGTTGCCCGGCTCGGCCAAGGACACTGCCGCAGCAATGGAGAACGCCGTCTCCCGCACCCCCATTTGGGTGATCGACGACCTGGCGCCTTCGGCAATGCGCAGACAGGCCGAGCAGGAAGACGCGAAGATGGCGGACATCACCCGTGCCATCTTCAACAACGCCGCTAAACTGCGGATGAACCCGGACATGACGGTCAGAAAGTCCAACCGGCCCATGACACAGCTGATCCTGACGGGTGAGAATGAGCTGAGTACGCCGTCTGCCAGGGAACGGCTCATCCCGCTGTACCTCGGTCAAGGGAAGCTGCACCCGGACCGCTCAAAGACCGACGCCCTCGAAGACATCTCGCGCATCGACGGCATCCCTGCTCGTTTCACCGCGCAGGTCCTTAACTACGTCCGGTACGCCGCGACCACGCACCCGGGTGGTTGGGCCGCATACGTGGCCGCGATGGAGGCTGGCCGCGCCCAGCTGAAGGACCAGATCATTTACTTGATGAAGGAAAAAGCGGCGGCATCCGCGTCCAGGGACCGAATCTCGACCTTGGCAGCGGACGTTCTGCTCACCTTCTTCGTACTGGAGAACCTTTCCCGTGAGCTAGACATGGGCGACGACTTCACGGAGCAGTTTGCAGTCGATGCACCCATGTCCATGGCAGTCATCGAACTCATGACCGAAGCACACGCAGATAACGAGCAGAACGCCCCCGGCAGCTCGTTCCTCAGGGCGCTCTCTGCAGTGCTTTCTTCGGGCAAGGCACACGTCATCTCCGGTGACGACCCCTCTCGTCCCCCGATCGTAGGAAGAGAAGACGGCGAGTCCGGGACGAATCACCGCCTCGGTTGGGGCCTCGGGGGCAACGACGGATCACTCCGTCCCAAAGGGGAGTGCATCGGGACAGTTGTTACCGTCAAGAACGAGAGGGTTGTTGTGTTCCACAGAGACACCGCGTTCACTACCGCCCAGAGCGCCTACCCTTCTCTCATCAACTTCGGACAGGGTGAAAAGGCCGCAATCGCAGGTGTCTGGGACGAAGGGCTGGCCGCGAATGTCAGCCGGCCGTTCAACTCCGAGACCAAAGTCCCGCTGCCCTACTACACCTACGATCGGACACAGAAGAGTGGCGTAAAAGTCACAGGCATCCCCGTCGCGCTCTCCCGACTGCTCGATGACGGACAGGTGCCCACAGGCGAACCCGATGAGGAACTGGAGGAGCAATAACTAGGAGGAGTTCCGGGTCAAGCCCAGAGCATCCGTGACCCGGAACTCCTGCCGCCTCGTCGAATACAGAGAAGCCACACATTCCAGCGGTGCGATCACACGGTAAAGCTTTTTCCATTGGGCTCGGGCTGTTCGAGGTACCGGTAGATAGTCTGACGGCTCACGTTCATTGTCTTGGCGATGCTTGTGACGGAAGTGCTTGCTTCGTACAGAGCCCGAACCTGTTGCGCCTGGGCCTGGGTCAAGGAGGGCTTGCGTCCACCCACACGTCCCCTTGCCCGGGCAGCCGCGAGCCCAGCATGCGTCCGGGCGATCGTTTGGTCACGTTCCAGGGTCGCGAAGGCCGCAGCAATCGTCAGCATGGCCCTGCCCATTGGGCCATCGGTGGCGATGCCATCCGTCAAAGACCGGAACTTGTGCCCGCCCTTTTCTAGGTCCTCAATGAGAGTGAGGAGGTTCAAAGTGTTGCGCGCGATCCTGTCGAGCTTCCAGACAAGCACCGTGTCACCATCGCGAAGATTATTGAGCATTTCGGTCAACCCGGGACGCTCCGCCTTCGCGCCACTGATTCCTTTGTCCGTATATACCTTGATGCAACCCGCCTCCCGCAGCGCATCGACCTGGAGGTCCAGATTCTGCTCGAACGTGCTAACCCTTGCGTATCCGATGAGTGCCATGCGGCAAGTGTCACACTACTCGTTATCTCCGTCAACTAAATTGACATTGTTTATGTTACGGGTTTTGTGGCACTGGAGGCCCATCCCTTGGGCGTTTTCCTCGAAGCGTCCGCAAACGACCGTTATCGGACGCCGCGCCGATGGCCTGATCGTCACTGTTAGTGATCACTTTGGTGCCGCCAGGCGCGGTCGATGCAACGAAACAGAATGGAACGTCTGAGGCCGAAATTGAGGTCAGCGCAGGGGCTGAAGCATGACCGCCAGGTCGGTTGACGTCATCGTCGCGGTGGAGTGGAAGCTCCGTATCTTGCAGGTTGAGCGTGGCTTTTCTTTGTACAGGTGGAGTGGCGTCGCGGGCTACCGCATGACGCTGAACCTCAAGGCCTACAGCGGGAGGCAACCCGAAGCTGCAGACACTCGTGGCTGGATTGTCGCACCAGGCGTTACGTTTGTGATCTCGTCCCGCGGTTCGTGCGGCTGTCGACGTCGTGCTGAACGGCAGCAAGCATGAATGGCGCTACTCGCTCTTGGCGCACTCCTGACCTTCGGGGCCGGAGCGTTGCGAAGAAGGGTGTGCTATTCATTGGACAAAGACCCGTTGTCCTTCTGGACATGCGACGGAGCAACGATTGCACATACAGCTAGGAGCCCGCCGCTAGCGATATATGTCAGTCCTCCGTACAGTACTCACATGGATCCTGCAACGGCGTACAACGCCGTAAAAACCATAAAGGCGACAGCCAAAACGGCAAAGGCAGCCGCAGATACATTCAGAAGCGCAGTCCGTCGGCTTCGTCTGGCCGGCGCTTTCGACCCGCAGTGGATCGACCTAAGCCTTGCGAATATCTCCGATAAAGCACTGACAGCAGAGCAGGTGGATGACATTGAAGAATTCCTGCGCGCAAGTCGTGTCCGTCCGATTCTGGTCTTCCTGGCGCTGACGCTGCTCTCCCCGCCCTCGGATGGAACAGAAGAGATCACCGGTACATTGCGGTCTCTCTTCGGCGCGGAGGTTACCCGCTGGCACATAGATTCGACGCTGAAATGGAAATCCTCTTGGCCACACC
This sequence comes from Arthrobacter sp. efr-133-R2A-63, assembly GCF_030209795.1. Lineage (NCBI taxonomy): Bacteria > Bacillati > Actinomycetota > Actinomycetes > Micrococcales > Micrococcaceae > Arthrobacter > Arthrobacter sp. efr-133-R2A-63. Next base: position 6,167 of record NZ_JARVRG010000009.1, read on the forward strand.
TTTGGGACAGGTTAGTTGCTTTCTACGGCGGCACCCTCCCAGACTCGAAGCTTCTGGAAGTCCTACAAGAGGAACTCGAATCCTACACGGGCTTCTTAGTCACGCCTCTATCCGCCGACCCGGAAGAAAACACTCTAGGATTGTCGTATATTCGGCGGTTGGCCGGCATGGCCACGGACTTGTCCAGCCTCATGGCGGTGACGACGAGGTCACACTTTTTGGCCCAGCTCATCGCGGCAGCGGACCTGGCCCCGATCGTAAGCCACCTTGACACCTTTGTCAGGGTCGACGTCCGCAAGCTCTATATTGACCGAGAATTTTCCGACGCGCTGAATAGTGAAGCGTTCGACTCGGAGCTACTCATCTCATCACTGTCCCCATTCCGCATCGTACTCCAGGGCCCACCGGGTTCGGGTAAGAGCACATTCGTTAGCCATCTCGTGGCCCACATGGCGCAGCCGGAGTTCCGCAATCCGCCCCTTCCATCCGTGCTCATCGTTTGCAGAGAATATCTGACAAGCGGATGGACTAAATCCTTCACGGTTTACGGTGCAGAAACCATGTCTGCAAGCCTATCTACGGACCTTTCTGCCAAAGAAGTTGAGGCTCTCCTTCTCACGGGTCAGGTAATGGTGGTGTTTGACGGACTCGATGAGATCACTGACCGCAAGCAACGCGGCGAAATGGTTAAGCGCATCCAAGCATTCACGCGTCAATATCCACCTGTGTCCGTTCTAGTTACAACGCGGGGAATGGGTTATGAACAGGCTGAATTGGACCGAAAGCTATTCCGACATTTGACGCTTAAGGAGTTTTCCACTCCGCAAGTACAAGAATACTGCGAGAGCTGGTTTGGTCCCAATAAAAAGGGTCATGTCGAAAGCTTTATGCGCGAATCGGAACAGATTAGTGACCTGCGTAGGAACCCTTTGCTTCTTTCCCTACTGTGTAACGTCTACGGCGGACTGGGTGAGATTCCAACGAATCGGCTTCGGATCTACGCCGATTGCGCACGCCTGCTTTTCTATAAATGGGATGCGGACAGGCGCATAAAACATCCATCCGCTCTGCCAAAGGTCGCTGACCGCATCATGCGCGACGTCGCACGCTGGTTCTATACCGAGAATATCTCGCACAAAGGTGCCAAAGACTACGTTATCGAAAGACATATTGCGAGATTCTTGTCGGGAAGCTTGGGGTATCAGGAGGATCAAGCAGTTAAGTCGGCGCACGAATTTTTGGGCTTCTGTGCTGAAAGGCTATGGCTTCTCAGTAAATTTGGCTCCGATTTGGACAACGATAAAATTTACCGATTCACCCACAAGACGTTTTTTGAATACTTTACAGCCGAGTCGCTCAGTAGAAGTACGCTTGGCGGCAAGAGCATAGAAGCCGATCAGCTCATGGCAGAGTTAATTTTGGAGGCACATCTAAAGGATCCGAGTTCCCTCATACCAGAACTCACGCTCCAAGCATATGACGACCGTTCCGATGGCCGAGGGAGCTCGGTATACAAGAAACTCTGCAGAATGGGATCCCCGACGCTTCTGTTAATGCGATTGCTCGACGGCGCACTTTTGAGTGCAGAGGCGATGGATATGGGACTCCAGCAGGCAATCGACGAGTGGGGTTCGGATGAGAATTTAGATAATATGCGCTATTTTGAAGCTCTGATGTCCATGCATGCTATAGCCAGGGAACGCTTCCAAGGCTTCCACTTAATGGAAGGCACCCCTCCTGCCCGGTTCCTCTTTCTCGAGGCCTGGTCAACCCTGCAACTGGTTGGACACGATAACGATCTAACACGGAGCTGGGCCCCCTTCGTTCAAACTTTAGCTTCGGCCTTCCGTGAGGATTTCGAGGACTTCGACAGCGACATTATTACTAACTGGCTGATTCGGGAAGGTCTTACAAATGGTCAGCTCACGTCGCCGTGGCTTTACCTGTGGTGTGGAGATGTTTTAGAGATCCCAGGCTGCCTTTGGTCGCTTATGAAGAAAATGCTCGCCGGAGATTCGCTGGGTAAACTGACTGACGGTCAAGTTCAAGCTATTCAGGCATGCGGATCAGAACTGTGGGGCGGAGGGAGCCTCCCAAAGAATCTTGTTCAAGTTTCCTTTAGCTGCCTTGAGGAAATGTCAAAACTGGATCTCAGTGCCGCATCTGCTTCTCAGAACTCTTTTGCGGAAGAGTTGCAGCAAATCATAATATTTATTGCACTGGCATGCAGCGAGGTTGGGCTGATTTCGGTGCGTCTCTTGGAGTTTATGTCTAACTTTTATCCAGGCAGGCTGTCAACCCTGTCAGACATCCGCGAATGGAACGCAGGCCGAAAACGAAGGCCTGTGAAAAGTAAGCTCGACGAAGCGGAACGTTGCCTGGAGCGGCTGCCGGAAGTGTTTTCTCGCTGGTCGCGAAATGAAATCAGCTTCGTCTCATCCTTCTAACGGGGAGCCGACGGCATCTCCTTCGATGCCAACCATGTAACCCGATAACTCGGACATGTTGTGGAAGGCGCGATCGTGCCGTTTCTACCGGCGTGATTTGGCGTGAATCGGCGTTGTTCCGAGTTCCATCGGAGAGGGTAGGAGTTCGAATCTCCTCAGTTCGATCGAAATGAGAATCGTTATCATTAAGTTTTTCTTTAACCGGGGTATTTTCGGTTCCCAGCTATTCCGCCGAGCGGTTCAAGATGGGTGGCGCAGATTTGCCCCGAAGCACTCTCGCCCCTGTTGGTTAAGTTTTAATTCCAGCAAGGTGGCCTGATATGATTGGTGTTTTTGGCGACACCGGTCATCCCGTCAAAAAGTCCTTGTAATTCTGCCGCGCAGTTCTTTTCTTCGGCATAGGTCACTGGTCGAAAGGGCGACGCTTCTACAATCAGCGATTCCTTGGCTACTGTGAGTAGGGGGCAAGCTTGGAGTCTCCCGCCACTACGAGTGAATCGACCACCCGTTGCCACGTGGCGAGCGAGGCGCTATCGGTGAAGCCTGATCTGACATCGATCAGCCAGGTCGAAAGCAGAAAGCTGCCACGGGCTATTTGTTCTGGGGCAGCGAGCACAAGATCAGCAATCCACGGCAGGGCAATGCGCGCCTGGTCGTTAGTGGAAAGTGGGCGAATAAAGCTGATGAGCTGATCAGCGCATGTTGAATCTCCTCGAGCACCCGGCAACCATTCTTCGACAGAGTCTCGAAGTTTGTCTGGGTTCCACCAAACGATCGGCTCCCCGTCAAGTTCACGGTAGAGGTACGCAGTCTCGCCAGCAGCATTCGGGATGAGCGACGCACGGGCGTGGTTGCCGTAGTGCCTGCCGTCGAACGGCTTGTGCTCGTCTTGGTATCCGAGGACGCGTCTGATGATTTCCGGCCAGAGCCGCTCTGTCGTGGCGGCTCGGCTGGAGGTCTCCTCGGCGACGGCCGAAACAGCGCGAACGAAGGCACCGAGCAGGTCAGGCCTATCGGCGAAGGCGTCGAGGTGATCGAAGAGCGGTGTCTCGTCCCTGTTCTCAATAATGGTGAGCAGCGCACGTGCCGCGACGAGCGCATGGGTTCCGCGATGGTCCATGTCCCGCTCATTGGCGAGAAGTGCCCGACGTTGGGCCGCGAGGACAACGTGGAACAATTCCCAGGCATGACCGGACACACAAATTCCGGCAACCGAGGCCGGCGCTAGCGCACGAAGTGGTGCGTCGAGCCTGGTGGTGTAGATAGCGTCGTCGGAGGCGGCACCCAGCGACTCGGCGATGGGGTCTTCAAGCACGATCGAGGCTCGACGACCGGCCTCAGGATCCCAGTCTCCGAATACGCAGTCACGCATGGCCGCGATGACTAGGCCTAGCGCTGCCTCGTGACGGCATTGCCCTTGATTCGAACATGGCTCTTGCCATAAGAGGTCGAGGCCGTGGGCCAGGCGGACCCGGACCTCATTGGGCAGTGCTGAGGCAAGTCGGGATGTCGCCTCTACGACGCGTGTGTAACCTTCAGCATCGTCAGCCTCGTCAATGAGAGCGCGCACATGGGCCGCTGCCGGCAACAGAAGAAGTGGCAGAAATTGTGCCGCAACCCGATCCGCGCCTTGCTCGAAGTATGACTCCTCGGAGTCAAATTGGCGTCCCTGTCCGGCTTGCTCCGCGATCATAACGAGAGTTTCGGCGGCGAATTGAAGCGACTCGGTGGGCAATTCAACGCCTTCAATCAGGTGTGCTTCGAGTGCGGCCGCAACGACCAACGCAGGGGCGTCCCAGACTCCATCGGCACTGAAGGCAGGAGGTTCATCGATGAGTTGCTTTGCGATGTTCAAATCTTGAATGAGCGTCTTAGAAGTCCACGGTTCGGCAGTGCCTTTCTTTGCATTGATGTAATACTGCACGATAAGTCGGGAGGCTTCTTGTGCGCGCTGAATGTCGGCGCCTGTGCCCTCGAGCGCATCTAGTAGGGCCTCGGGTGGCGTACTCTGAACGAAAACTTGGCCGTCATCGGTCGGTTGGGCGCTATAAGTGTCCCGGTCCATGCCGCTGGCCCAGCCACGGACTGTGAGAAGTTCTTGTTCGATGGCGTCGTCATCGTCGCCAAGGGCGGACTCTATCTCCTGCCGCGCCCTCTCTATGAGCTCCCGGCCGAGGTGACGTAACTCCTCCGCACGATCTTCGTCGGCAAGCAGCACAAGCATCGCGGAAGCTTCACGGAGGGACCACGACCGCCGGTCCGCACCTACAAGCCCCTCAGGCGATGCTGCAAGTCCGCGCGTTTCGCTAGCAGCTCTGGCGAACTCGAGGTGCCAGACCAGCGGCTCCGAAAGGTAAGGGTCAAGCATCCTGTCGTTCTTCTCGAGGTGGCGGACGAGAAGCCCGACAACGAGGCCAAGCATCGCGAGACTTTCGCATCCGTCAAGCAGAATACCCAAGATCGTACTTAACGGAATGTCAATCTCGATCAGTTGATCACAAAACCGCTCCAGGGCTTGAAGGGCGCTCATACACGGATACGGTCCAACTCCAGTCCCTCGATACCAGGTCCAGACGTGGGGGTCGCCAACGTAAGTATGGGCAGTGCCAGTGACCTGCAAGTCCGTGTGATACGGATCGAGGTCTTCCTCTGAAATGTCACCAGCGAGACGACCGATGCTCGCCAGGGTACGCACACGAGCGAGCGCGGCGTGGTTTAGCAGTCTATTGAGAACCCGGACGCCGCCACGAAAGTCTGATTGAAACAACGAACTGAAAGGTCCGCGGTACCACGCCGCAAGCGGCAGACGGATCCCGTGAAAATCGTGATCGCGAATGCCGTCTTCATGAAGTCCCGATCCATCTTCCTCGTCGTCCAAGTAGTACGCCTCTGTCATGGCCGCCAAGAAGCCTCGAGGGCGAGTCGCTAGCGCACGTCCAGCGAAGAGCGCTTCGACAGCAGGGCCAAGATACGCCGGCGCATCGCTCGCGACACGCCGAAGGATGGCCTCGCCCTCATCCCCCATATCGGGACCGAGGAGCGCCAAGAACTCGACCATCACTTCGTCGGTGATCTCACGGGGAAGCTCCCCTCTCCGGTGGCGTCGGCTGCGCGGATACCCGATCTCACCGAACAAGTTGCTTCGTGCGGCACGTTCGCGATCTCGTTTGACCTCCTCAGGAGTGCGGGCCGCGCGAGCAGCTTCAGCTGCCGCCCGTTCTTCCTGCTGTCGCTGGTACACGTCAGCGCAGCGGGCCACCAATTGCGACCGAAGTTCGGCGCGCAATGCGTTCTCAGCTGGCGCGTTCGCGACAATTAGCGAGCGAAGCCAGTCGCGCACTAATTGCTGGAGCGTCTTATCACCGAACCACGATGTGGAGCCGCTTAACAGCTGTTCAATCAACGGCTCTACCGCTGAGATACGGACGAGATGTGCCGAGTCGCGAAGTCGCTGATCAACCAAACGGCACAGCCGATGTAGCCCAGTCTTGTTATTGGCGCACAACTCGCCCCACGCGTCGTCCAGAATAGGGCCAGGCTGCGGCAGCGAGAGAAGTGCTTCGCCAGGCACGTCGCGCCAACGGTCCCCATGGCCTGCTCCAACCACTGCGTCAAACGCTCGCTGAAGGCCAGCGAATCGACCACGAACTGGATTGTCGGCCGTGTCCGGTTCTCCCAGGTACAACTGAGAGGCGAGCCGTGCCGCACCGAGCGACCAACGTGGCATCCCTGCCGAAAGCAATCTGATAGTGGGATCTTCATCCGCGAGAAGCAGGCGAGCGACGGCGTAACGGCGCACTTCGTCATGTGCGAATTCAGGACCGATCCTAAACCGCCGATTGGTCGACGTCTGCAGCAGGCCGTCTCGCCGAAGGCCCGCAAGCGCCGCCCCGTCAAGCGTACCCACGACGGTCAGCGGATCTGCGCGGGTGAGTGCCAGATCTGCCAGGCGCAGCATTACTGCTTCTCGTGCATCGGGCGTCCCACGGTCGGCCTGTTCATGGCATCGGACGAGTCCGGCCCAAACCTGTTCCATAGCGTCGCCGTCAGTAACCGGGAGCCCCGACACGCCGCCGCGGAGGAGAAGATCGACGACGACCAGTCGACGGAGCAGTTCTCGCGCGTGGAGATCCGCTGCGAGTGCGGAGAGCTCAGGGAAAGCTGCGACAAGCCCATCGAGCTGCACATCGGTAAGTATCGGGATCTCGTAGTTGACGACCCCGCCGCCGAAGCGCGAGGCGACGGCATCGTGGAGTAGCTTCCTAATATCGTCCGTCGTCAGAGCCAAAAGTCGGACGTCGCTGTGAAATGCAGCGTTCACCATATATCGCAGCAGCTCGGACTTGCCCTCAGCCACGGCATCTGCCCCGTCAATGATTAGCAGCCGCTCGGGAGCGCTCATCTCAGCTAGGGCGGTTGCCAAGGGAATGCCGAGGGCATGCTCCAACTCAATCGGCGTCGCTGGGAGGTGCCGCAAGTTAATCACGAGGGCCTGGGATCCGTCGCCGTCGCGGTTGGCAGCGGATGCAAACTCAACTATGAGCGCGCTCTTCCCGACTCCAGACTCGCCATGGACAATCACCGCGGGGTTTGCCTTGGCCAGGGTGTGAAGTTCGGTGATCGTCGTGCTGCGATCGATATGCACTTCGTTACTTGCCTGGGATGACGTCACCCGACTCCGAACCGCAGCGACGGCTTGCTCGTGGAGGCTGTCGAGCATTCGCCAAGCGGCATCATGGCGACGGGTTGTCGAAGCGACGACATCGTAGGTGTCTCGTCGGAGTAGGTCCAGATCAATGACGGCTGCATTCGGTGCATACTCAGCAGCGAGTACGCCGAGCCGATCGCGTACTGCCACTGCACCGGCTAGGTCACCCGTCGTGGAAGCGTTAGCTAGGTCATTGACGACGTCGGCCCAGTCCGACTCATCAGGTGACTCGAATCGAGGCATGAGAACCTGAAGACGAGACAGCAGATGCCAGGTTTGCTGCGCCACGGTAGCTTCGTCAGGAGTGACATCGTCGGTATCTTTGAGTGCTGACTTCACCAAGTCAATAAGGTGACTGAACCGATCGCGAAGCGCCTGTTCAAAACGTCTCGGCTCCTGTATCAGTGCAACGAAAGCAGCTGGGTCGGATTGGCCGCGAGCGAGATCAGCCAATTTCGCCAGCTGAGACGCGTGATCTTGATGACCCGCAACTACGAGCCCAGCCCGGTGATCAACATCGGCACCAAGATCATGCCTGAGTTCCTCTAGGAGCGAGCCGATGAGCTTCCTCGCCTTCGGATCGCTCCTGATGATGTCCGGAGCGCGACGCGCGGCAAGTGCAAGCACTAACGATGGCTTGTCTTCATTGGCTCGCTGGGCGCGTACTACCAAATCATCAGCTGAGTGTTCGGACGCCTGCTGAAATGCGACACTCACGACGGATCGGCTTTCGCCCAGTTCGGTTGATCCCGAGCCAGATAGCATGCGGGCAAGGTAGCCGACCGCAACCTTGCGTTCAAAGGTCACTCCACCCCCACCGGTGGCGTATGGACTCATAGCGGCCGCAGCGGATGACGGCTTGATGACCGGCCGCCCTCCGCCCTCCTGTAGCGATTCAGACATGGGCCAGATCCTACCTTGCGCCTTCTTCACGGAGGGCCTACCGGAGCGAAAGAAGGCTTCATCTCCTGCGCACAGGACCGCCAATCGGTTTGACGGCTCATTCCAGCGCTTGCGGGCAGCTTCTGTCCAAGCCGGTTAGGTGTCAGAACAACTATCACTTCGATAGGGCAACGGACACCGAGTTGCTGGAATAGCCCGTTTCGTCAAGGCGAGCAAAAGACACGTAGGCGGCCGCCTACTTGGGAGACTGCACTCCAAGCTGTCTGTAGTAGGGCGTAGATCTGTATGAGCTGGGGTGTTGGATTTTCGACGGCGGCGCGCAGTGCTGACTCGCTCAGCACCGCTCCGAGCACCAGCCAGACTTCCCGGTCTGCGTTGGGGTTTGTGATGACTGACCGTGCGTGCGACCACATCCCGTGCCCCTGAACGAAGCTGCCAGCCCGGAGTCTCTCAACCACGTGTTGATTGCCGTTTTTCTTCTTCAAAGACCAATCCTCGCCCCAGTAACCAACTTTTGGGACGTCAACGTTGATCGGCTGCAACCAAAGGAGATTCTTTACCGCCTGGGACACCACCTCATGCAGGGCAGACGCCGAGAGCTTGGAACCGTCGCCGGCCTTCGCATGCAAGAAAGCAATCCGATCTGGTTGGACGGCGATGAAGTCCGCTATCTCTGGCCCTAGATCGGTACACAGCAGCATGTCCAAGTCGGGAAAGTGCTTTGTCATTTCTGCGCTTTCTCCGCTAAGCGTTTTCAACGAAAGTTGATCGATTAGTCCGAACACAGAGCCGGGGTCCCAGTTTCCATCATTCCGGTGTTCCCCCTTCTCGCTGGTTGCAGATCCAAGCGGATGAACGGCAGTGAGCACGTCCAGGAGCCAGAACTGCTTCGTGTCTTGGTCAGGACGTACGGGTCGGACGAAGTTCCCGTTTGTATACATGAATCCTAGGTCGGCCGGAACGACGCGCAGCAGTTGTTCGGCGTTGATGACCCCGGTCAGTTCCCGATGGGGGGCAGAACGGTCTCGGAAGCCCATCTGAGCGAGCTCGGGACAGCCGAACACATATCGACCGCGGTCTGCGTCCCAGACGATGCTTGCGGCAAGCGCGGTGCCGTTGACCTTAATGGTTGTCCGACCGTTGGTGACGTCGTTAGCGTAGTCGTCGAGCCGCAGCTGCTCCCATGAGCCATCCTCTAAGTGGCGTTCGAAGCGCTCGACGTCGACGTCAAGAAGGACATGGACGGGCGACTTGTCGGACGGGTCATCCGACGAATGGGCGTAGCGATGGAACGTGGGAGCGGGCTGGCGACCCTCATCCTCGAGTATTAGCGACAGTTCGTCGAGCCAGGCGGCGTACTCAGCAAAGGTTCGCTCCGCGCTGCGGCTGTCCCGAACACGGGATCGGCTGATGCCAAGGTAACGGCGGAATTTCTCATCCTCACTCTTGACTTGCGGATAGCCCTCGGCCACGGAGCAGACATACGCGTAGTCGGCAAGGTCCGGCGCGAGGTCCCCGATGGCGGCCGCGCGTATTGTCCGAGCCCGAATCGATCGTCTACTCAGATCGGTGTTATCCAGAGAGACGGTTGTGAGGAGGGATTCACCGGCAAGTAGGCGCGACATCCGCGTCGGCGTCTCGCGACTGAAGGCATCCGTCATCAGCTTCGGGGTGCGACCCTCGGAATCGAACACGAAGAGATGCTCGTTCCGAATGCGAAAGATCGTGAAGCCGAACCGCGCCTCTATGAACGTCGCTGTGCGAAGGAACTTGGAGTTGCTTATGTCGATGAATGGCAGCACGATCGTCCGGTCGTCTGGGAATTGCCACTTCAGCACCTCGCGATCCTCTGCCTGCCATTCCTCCGAAACCTCATTGGCGATCTCGTGGAGGTCTGTCAAGGAAGCAAAGCGGAAAACCCTGGTAGCTAGTGGGTAGGAGAACTGCTTCCACGCGTCTTCCGAGTCAAGGTCAAGCATTGATCGGAACTTTCCGTCGTAGTAGACACTTGACGGCTGAGCGAAAAGTATGCCTTTTGCGAGGCTAGGGGTGGTGGCGGCTGCTTCGCCAGCCTTCTCGTCAAAGGTCTCGTAGTTCCGCCACACGGCCTCGACGTCAAATCCGTCTCGTGCGAATACCCAGGCTGTGCTGTCCTGACTGTCCTTTGTAGGATTCCTGAGTACTCGACCGATCTGTTGGATCGTACCCCGGTCGGTACCAAGGCGATCGTAGAAGGCGAGGATGCGGAATCTAGGGTCGTCTACGCCTTCGACGAGTTTGAATTGGTGAACCCAATAGTCGGCATCCGATTTGTCCGGGTTGGGAACGGATCGTAGGAGCCCGATGTTTTCGTCCGTTTCGAAACTTTCATGAATGCCGATGGCCTGGCCTCCCGCCGTCCGCAGGATAGTAACGATGTCGCGGATGCTCTCGGCGCTGCCGCAGCGGATGATCACCTTCGTGTCCGGATGAGTTGCTTTCTTCTCGTTAACGAACTCGACTAGTTCGCTTACGAAAATGTCCGAGGTGGATGTGGGGACGGTTTGAAAGTGGGGAGATCTCAGGAAGCCCTCTTTGGCCGCCTTTAGATGCGAATAACGGAACCGGTGCGAGGGATCGACTTTGAAGAATTTCTGGTCGTTTCGGTAGGGTGTGGCTGTCATGAGAATCGTTGGACACCCGAGAGACCTGATAGCCGTTGACCATCGCGGCGCTGGCTCGTAATGGCCCTCATCTACGAAGACTGCCCTAATCTCTGCGAACAACTCCGCCATTCGGACTTCGTCCCGGTCGCATTCTTCGTAGATCTTCAGTAGCTTCGCGGTTGTGGCTACAAAGACGGTTGGCTCCTCGACGTCTGCCAAGTTGCTGATTTGCTTCGTTGTAGGCAACTCCGAGATGACCGGGAAATTACCAGAACGACGTGCGTTGAGCCGTTCCCAAACCCGGTACTCAAGATCTCGTTTCAGCTGTCCCACGATTCCTCGCCACGGTGCAATCACGAGGAAGTGCTTACCTGAACGACTTGTACCTGTAGTTGCATTTTCGATCGCCGCAGCGACAACCGCCGTCTTCCCAGTACCAGTCGGCATAGTGATCAATGCAGATTTGCCTCCTACTTGCTCCTGGTTGAGATATTCGTCGATCACCTCGAGGGCCGCCGCTTGATGCGGCCAAAGACTGGAAGAGAGGGCTTTCGCGCTGGTCACGGGCCACCGACCACAGACGGTTCTTGCATGTATCCAACCTAGGGCCCACGGAACCCAATCCCGGGAAATTCGGGCGGGTCGGCCCCTAAGGCCGGTGAGAGATCACCGTCGGCACATCGATGCATCGGCTCAGCGCCGCGCTGGTGCGTCAACGGGTGTTTTAGGAAACGGGACGCCTATGCTCAGCTCATGACTGACCTACTCACCGTCGGAGCGTTGCACACCTCGGTCGACCACGCGTATGAACTTGCTCGAGGCTACTTGACCGAACCGGGCTGGTCCTACCCTGCCTATGACGGCTACCCGGGTACGCCGGACTCTCGAAACGTCGGCCATCAGGACCTCTTAGCTCCCGGGCTTCTGAATGCCGGACAGCAGCCTCTGCAGACCTATTACGGGTTTCTGAACCTCCTAGAAGTCATGAATTCCAGGCTCATCCATAAAGACATAAAAGGCACCCTCGACGAAGCACCCGCTGGAACTCTAGCCGCGATAACGAACCTTTATACGACACAGATGGAGGACCCCCAACCCCAAGTCCTCTTGACGAAGATGTCGAAGGTGCTGCACCGTAAGAGGCCCGGCCTGCTGCCGCTGTTCGACAAGTACGTCTTGCGCGCTTACAGCTATCGAGGCCACGTGCCGCGGGTGGCTCCGCCGCCGCCTGGCAAGCGTCCCGACAGGGCATGGGTCGCTTCATGGTTGGTCGAAGTAAAGGCGGATCTGTGCGATGGCCTGCGGCATTGGGAGGCTATCGCGGCGATGGCCCCAGGACCGGCCATCACTCCATTGCGGGCTATGGATATGGTCACCTGGCGCTTGATCAACGAGACAGTTGTGCGGCCGTCGAAGAAAGGGCGCCGCTCGGCGTAGGCATCGTATGAACCTAACGCCGGGCGTCCGGATGTGCGCGCCTGCCGCAAGTTGTATTGGTCGAAGCGTGCACGGCGCCTGTCACTTGAGGAAGTGTTGCCTCCTTGTATGCGGTCACGGTCCGAGGGGAGGAGGTGCCGTACACCGGGGACTCTTCCTGCCCTTTGGCAAACAGGATGATGACCTTGCGGCCGATATGCTCTCCTTCGCCAGTACGACACGTTTACGACACGCTTTGAACGGGAACTGCAGGGAATGCCCGGGTATCATTTCAACATCAATACATGCAGGATCGCAGGTCAGAGGCCAGTTCAGGGCGCGACCGGGAACACCCGGGATGCCCCGCCGCGATAAGCGGGGGTCGTCGGTTCGAATCCGACAGGGGGCTCCGATTGCGGCTTTGAGCTGCAGGTATAGCGGCCAAATTGGCCAGCGGCGGCGCTGAAAGATGCGCGACGGCGGGTGAGGCTACGTTTGTTCCGGCGACGCGTTTCCCGGAGCGTGCTGTGACCTCATTCCGAGAGCGACGAAGATCAGCCAAAGGGCGAAAGCGGCAGCTCCAAGAACAGCGCCATCTGCGCTGACGCCCGCAATCTCCGACGCGGGCTCGTTGCGTCTCCAGGCGAAGCATGTGACGCCCATGTAGCCACACCAGTAGAGCAGGGACGAAACGGCCAAAAGCGGTAGTGCGGGGGCCGCTTTTCTCAGCCCGGAGAGATTGTTGCGCCTGAAGATACTCTTCCCGTAACCGGGGCCCGGGAGGGAGTTCACCGCGACAACAGCGCCGAGGATGATCGAGGCATGTACCCCGAAAGCCAGCAGCCCGAGCGGCCCTTTCGGGGGCGCCATGGCGGCGAGGACTGCCGCAGTGCTGCTGGTCTCCGCGTCGGCGATGATCACACCAAGAATGGACAGATTGGCCACCGCGCAGAGGCCAGCCCCGGCCCGTCCGATGACCGGCCATGACCATGCGGTGGACTTTGACTCACTCCCCATGGCCGAAAGTGTACGGCTTCGCCGAGTTCGCGAAGTATCCCGGCCCGGGTTATTTGTCGGTTTCTCCAAGGTTCCGTGAACAATCGAAGCATCCGGTCTGGACCGGCTGATTTTTGGGCGGCTATGGCCTCAGGTAGTCGCGTAGCCCGGGAAGAGGGAAATCACCCCTCCGGCCCTTGGCTGGTGGATCGTTGAGGGACTGCGGATTTCGACGTGGTCTTCCAAGACGCTCCTGGTCTCTCGTTGGCTACGTCGCACGCGCCGAAGACAACCCTCGTGCCGATCGCCCTTTCCATCTGGCCAAGCATTTAGCTGAGCTGCGTGACGGCGGAGCGAAGCCGGTGCAGGGCGGCCGAGGTGAGCTGGCCGAGGCTCTGCTTGTTACCCTCGGCGGTCCACGCTTCGAATCCGGCTTTGAAGGCCAGCACGCCGAGCTCCGCCGCCATTATGGCGATCGTCTCCTCGATACCTCGGTCGCGGAGCGCATCAGCCATCGCCGCGGCCATGCCGACTCTCTTGAGCGCGGCGCGTTCCTGCAGTTCGGAACTGGTTGCGATCACTGCCTCGAGGCGGGGGCCGAGTTCGCGGTTGAACGAGGTCATCGTGCTGGCGGCGTGCGCGAGGCCGGCATCAACCGCGGATAGCGGGCTCGCCCCGGCCGGAGCGGCGGCAATGCCCCCGGCGAGGAGTCGCGACAGGGTCTCCTGGCCGGCGGCCAGCACCTCGCGCTTGTCGCTGAAATGACGGAAGAACGTGCTCTTGGTCAGACCCGCCCGATCGGCGATCTCGGCCACCGTCGTCTCGTCGTAACCCTGTTCGGTAAACAAGTGCAGAGCTGCGACGACAAAGCGCTCGCGAGCATCCGGTTTCCAGCGTGGCATTCTCCCATTGTAAGTGATGAGACTTTAGTCGCATAACGATGCTAAAGTGATGGGATACAAGTCGCATCAGGAAGGAGTTTGCCCATGCGTGTTTTCGTCACCGGAGCGTCCGGGGGAATCGGATCGGCGGTCGTCCAGGAGCTCGTCGCCCACGGTCACGAAGTCGTCGGGCTTGCCCGCTCGGAGTCATCCGAGCAGAAGGTCGTCGACGCGGGCGGCACGCCGCTGCGCGGGAGCCTCGGCGATCTTGAGGTGCTCACGGCCGCCGCCACCGACGCTGATGGCGTGATCCATTTGGCCTTCAGCAATGACTTCTCCGATCTCGAGCGGAGCATCGCCGAGGAAGGCCTGGCGATGGACACCATCGGTGCCGCTCTCATTGGAACCGACAAGCCTTTCGTGATCGTCTCCGGTACGACGGCGGTGGAAGGCCGCTCTTCAACCGAGCAGGATCCGCTGATCACGGCGGGGCCGGTCGGGGGCCGTGGGATCAACGCGCAACGGATCCTCGATCTCGCCTCCCAGGGGGTGCGCACGTCGACCGTGCGCCTGCCCCGGTCGGTGCACGAGCGTTACGTCGCGTATGGCTTCGCCGGCATCCTGATTGCCGCGGCGCAGCGTTCCGGCGTGTCCGCCTATGTCGGCGACGGCAGCCAGCGCTGGCCGGCCGTGCACCGTCGCGACGCCGCGGCATTGTTCCGCATCATGCTGGAGAGGGGTGAGCCCGGAACGACAGTGAACGCTGTTGCGGACGAGGGCGACACGATGCTCTCGCTGGCGTCCGCGATCGGCGAGCAGCTCGGCCTTCCGCTCCGGCAAGTGCCGGCCGAGACCTTCGGGCCGCTCGGGGCCATCTTCAGCGTCGACCAGCCCGCGTCAAGCGTCTGGACACGCGAGACCTTCGGGTGGGAACCGACGCACCCCAGCTTGCTCGCGGATATCGCAGCTGGAGACTACCCGGGCGCCTAGGGAGAAGCCCCGTGTGGCGAAAGGGGCTAGAATATAGTTAGCATTGCTAATTAGCGTCGCTAACCGTGGCTGGCGGCCACCCCTGGAGGCACCATGACTGACACCAACAAAGATTCCCCGCACCCGACGGATGACATCCAACCGGACGTGCTTGCGATCGATCTGCGGACTGCCGTGATGCGCACGTCCCGGCGGCTGCGGATCGAGGCGAGCGGCGATGTCCTCACGCCGGGCCAGTACACCGTCTTGGCGCACCTTCGGAGCGGCTCCCAGACCCTTCGGCAACTGGCCGAGCGGGAACATGTTCAGGCGCCGTCGATGACCCGGATCGTGAATTCGCTGACCGAAAAGGGATTTGCGTCGCGGTCAGCGGATCCGGTGGACGGCCGCCAGGTCCAGGTGGGAATCACTCCGGCCGGTGAGGAAGTCCTGGACGAGGCCCGGAGCCAGCGGACGGCGTGGCTGGCTCATCGGGTTGCCGGACTCAGTGAGGAAGAGCGCCTGACGCTCAGCCGCGCGGCGCACATCCTGCAGGAGTTGAGCGCACGATGAGCGCGATGTTCCGGGCATTGGAAAACCGCAACTACCGGTTATGGGCCTCGGGAGCCATGGTGTCCAACATCGGCACGTGGATGCAGCGGGTCGCGCAGGATTGGCTCGTGCTGACGGTCCTGACCAATCATTCCGGCACAGCCGTGGGTATTACCACGGGGCTGCAGTTCCTGCCCATGCTGTTGCTTGGTCCCTACGGGGGCGTGATTGCAGACCGATACCGCAAACTGAGGATCTTGCGGTGGACACAGTCGGCCATGGGCCTTTGTGGATTGCTTGTCGGGCTTCTGGTCCTGACCGGCTCGGCGCAGTTGTGGCAACTGTATGTGGCCGCGCTTTGCCTTGGAGTGGCCAGCGCCATTGACGGGCCGGCTCGCCAGGCCTTCGTTTCCGAACTCGTGGGGCAAGAGCATGTTGCAAATGCCGTGGCACTGAACTCTGCTTCCTTCAACACCGCCCGGCTCACTGGACCGGCCATCGCCGGGGTCCTGATCGCCTGGATCGGCACGGGACCCGTCTTCCTGCTCAACGCGGCCAGTTTCGCCGCCGTCCTCGTGTCATTGTGGCGCATTCAGCCTTCCGCGCTGTTCCCCTCGGCACCGGCAGGCAACGGGAAGCATCCGGTGGTGGAGGGCCTTGGCTACGTGAGCCGACGCCCGGACCTGGTGCTCATTCTTGTCATGGTCGGGATCCTGGGGGCATTCGGCATGAATTTTCCCGTTACCAATGCGCTCATGTCCACGACGGCGTTCGGCATGGGGCCCGGGGAATTCGGCCTTCTGGGTTCCATCATGGCGGTGGGGACGCTGGCCGGGGCGCTCATGGCGGCCAGGAGGTCCGGTCCGCGGATGCGTTTTTTGCTGCTCGGGGCCATCACCATGGGCATCTTCACCCTCATCGGGAGTATCTCTCCGTCATTCTGGCTCTACGCAGCGTCGCTGATTCCGGTCGGCATCGGATCCATGACCTTCCTGAACAGTTGCAATACGAGTATCCAGCTCTCGGCGGAACCACAATTCCGGGGGCGCGTGCTGGCGCTGTACATGGCTGTCATGCAGGGTGGGACTGCCTTGGGCGCCCCACTCATGGGGTGGATCGGCACTGAATTCGGTCCGCGGTGGGCGGTGGCAGTCGCCGGTACTGTTGTGCTGTTGACCGCCTTCTGCGCAGTGATCGTGGTCAGCCGGAAAAACGACCTGACCTTTCGCAGCCAAGTCCGGACCGTCTTCGTGCGAATGGCTCACCGGGATCGAAATATTCACGACGCCGAAACCAAGGAAGCTGCGTAATTCCACACAAAATGCGCGGGATCCGCGGTTGGACGGGCATAGTTAAGCTCTTGGGCTTGCACTTATGGGTACAGTCACCGCATGGATGCAGCACGGATACGAACAGGGGCTTGACTTGGCAGGGAATGCAACCTTCAGGCACAGTAACACCGCGCTCCTCTCGGTGAGCTGTATCGAGGCTCCGAGGATCGTGAGTTCCACGGATTTCGACCGCAGGTTGGCTTCAACGCTGCAGCGGTTGAAGTTCCCGCCGCGGCTGCTTGAGCGCGTGGCCGGCATCACGCACCGCCGCTGGTGGGCCGCCGGGACATCATTCGATGACGCAGCGGTCGAAGCCGGCGCGAAGGCCTTGGCAGAGGCCGGCGTCGAAGCGTCCGAAATCGGCCTGCTGATCAATACTTCGGTCACGCGGCGCAATCTCGAACCATCCGTGGCGGTGAAGATCCACCACGAACTCGGCCTGCCGTCGTCGGCCATGAACTTCGACCTGGCCAACGCCTGCCTTGGATTCGTGAACGCCTTGATCCTGGCGGCCAACATGATCGACTCCGGACAGATCAAGTACGCGGTCATCGTCAACGGCGAGGACGCCCAGGTGACCCAGGAAGCCACACTGGCCCGATTGCAGCGGCCTGAGACCACCCGTGAAGACTTCGGCCGGGAGTTCGCCACCCTCACGCTCGGTTCCGGAGCTGCCGCAGCAGTCTTGGGCCCCGCGGACGAGCACCCCGGGGCGCATCGGCTTATTGGCGGCGTGATGCGTGCCGGCACGGAACACCACGAATTGTGCGTGGGAGGCATCGACGGAATGACCACCGACACGAAAGGGCTGCTCGATGGCGGCCTCCAGCTGGTCGTCGACGCCTGGCAGGAAGCCCAGCCGGAGTGGGACTGGGCCGCCATGGACCGCTACGTCACGCATCAAGTCAGCAATGCCTACACCCAAGCGATCATCAATGCCATTGATCTGGACGCGGACAAGGTTCCGATCACGTTCCCGCACTGGGGCAACGTTGGCCCGGCCTCGCTCCCGATGACCCTGGCAGCCGAGGCGCAGTCGCTGAGCTCCGGAGACCGTGTGTTGTGCATGGGTGTTGGTTCAGGGCTGAACGCGGGAATGGTGGAAATCGTTTGGTAGCCACCCTCTGGCCCGGGGTCGATCCGGAGTGGTCCCGGACAATCGGCGTCCCGTCCACTTCCGCCGTCGATGCGCCAGGCACCGTGCGCCGCTGGCACGTGTTGGACAACGGCGCCCAGCTCTCCCGCCGCGGCCTGGCTCCCGCCGGCACCCTGCTGTGCGTGCACGGCAACCCCACATGGTCTTATCTGTGGCGGACCCTGCTGGCCGCCGGATCGGACGCGGCCCATCCGTGGCGGGTTGTGGCGGTAGACCAACTGGACATGGGCTACTCCGAGCGCAGCGGCACCTTCCGGCGCCTGGCGGACCGGATCAACGACCTGGGCGACCTCACGGACGCACTGGACCTGGACGGCCCGGTGGTGACGGTGGGTCACGACTGGGGCGGCGTCATCAGCCTGGGCTGGGCACTGGCGCACCCGCGGCAGGTCAAGGGCGTGGTGCTGACCAACACCGCCGTGCATCACCCCTCCGATTCGGCAATCCCGCCAGCCCTCCGGCTTGCCTTGCACCCGCTCGTTCACCGGTGGGGCACGACGACGTCGGACGCCTTTCTGCGGGTGACACACTCGCTGGCGAACCCGCCGCTGCCCGCCGACATTCGAGACGCCTACATGGCCCCCTACCGCGGAGCCTCCCGCCGGGCCGGGGTAGGGAACTTTGTGGCGGATATTCCCGCGGATGCTTCCCATCCGAGCTTCCCTGCGCTCACATGCGTCGCGGAAGGGTTGCGCGGGCTGAAGGTCCCGGCCCTGATGCTCTGGGGCCCCCGGGATCCCATCTTTTCCGACCGGTACCTCAAAGACCTCATCACGCGGCTTCCGCACGCCGACGTGCACCGCTTCGAAGGCGCGGGACACCTCGTGGCGGAAGACCGGGACATTGCCACACCTGTCTTCCAGTGGCTTGCCGAGCACGGGGGTGTGAGTGCAAGCCAGCCTGACACAGTCGAAGAGCCAACGAGCGGCGGTCACGGGCGGAACGGTGCGGCCGAGCGCTCGCAGGCGGGTTTCCGGGCGCTTTGGGAATCGCTCGGCGAGCTCGCGACGGGACCGGCGAATGAAGATATCGCCGTTGCGGAAATGGCTCCGGACGGCAGCGTCGGCCGTTCCCTCAGCTGGCAGCAGCTGGACCGGAACATCCTTGACCTTGCGTCGGGGTTGCGGGAAGCCGGGGTAGGGAACGGCAGCAGGGTGAGCCTGATGGTTCCGCCCGGAGTGGACCTGACCGTAGCCCTCTACGCGTGCTTGCGGATCGGCGCGGTAGTGGTCGTGGCCGACGCCGGATTGGGAACCAGAGGCCTGAGCCGGGCGCTGAAGGGCGCCACCGCCGATTTCCTCATCGGAATCGACAAAGCGCTGGCAGCCGCCTCGGTGCTCGGCTGGCCGGGACGGCGGATCAGCGTCCGGGACCTACCGGCTGCCCGCCGCCGGATCCTGGGTGTCGAAACCTCTCTCACCGCCCTGGCCGGGCTCGGTGCCAAGCATGGTTCAGGGTTGCCCGTGCACATTGTGGACCCGGATGCGCCGGCCGCCGTGCTCTTCACCTCAGGCTCCACCGGTCCGGCGAAAGGCGTGCTCTATACGCACAGGCAGCTGGCCGCGATGCGCGATACGCTGGCCGAAACTTTCGGGATCGGTCCCGGTGCCCGGCTCGTGGCGGGTTTCGCCCCGTTCGCCCTGCTGGGGCCCGCGCTCGGAGCTGTTTCGGTGACGCCAGACATGGACGTTACTGCGCCCCGCACCTTGACGGCCCGCGCGCTGGCGGACGCAGCAGCGGCCATCGACGCTACCGTCGTCTTCGCTTCTCCGGCTGCGCTGCGCAACGTCCTTGCCACCCGGGATGACGTGAGCGGGGCAGGGCATCCAGCCCTGGAAGGTGTCGGGTTGCTTCTCTCTGCCGGCGCGCCCGTCCCGGAACGGCTCTTGGCGCAGGTGCAGCAGCTGCTGCCCCGGGCTTCGCTGCATACCCCGTACGGGATGACCGAGGCGCTGCCTGTCACCGATATCAGCCTCGAACAAATCCAGGCCGCCGACGCCGAAGCCGCCGCCGGTACGGTTGCGGGAGCAGGCAACGGCGTGTGCGTCGGGAAGCCCGTGCATGGCGCCAGAGTGGCCGTCGTCCCACTGGCTGCGGATGGGACCGCACCTGGATCCCATGCAGTGACGGAAGCTGGCGTGACCGGGGAAATCCTCGTCAGCGCCGCACACGTCAAGGAAGCCTACGACAGGCTGTGGTTGACCCAGCGGGGGAGCATCAGCCCGCCCGGATGGCACCGCACCGGCGACGTGGGCCACTTCGACGACGCCGGACGGCTCTGGGTGGAAGGACGTCTCGCCCATGTCGTGACGGCGCCCGGGGCGGTGGTGACGCCCGTGGGTGCCGAACGGGCGATCGAAAGCCTCAACTGCGTCCGGCTGGCCGCCATCACCGGCGTCGGACCGGCGGGGACCCAGGCCGTCGTCGCCGTCGTCGAGACTGTCCCTCCCTCCCGCAAAGCCGGCCTTGCTGCGCCGGCGCTCGCCGCACGTGTCCGCGAGGCAGCCCTTGAGGCTGGCGTCATGGTCTCCGCTGTGCTCGCGGTCCCCGCGCAGCCCACCGATATCCGACACAACGCCAAGATCGACAGGACCCGGCTGTCCCGCTGGGCTTCACGGGTGTTGGCCGGCGGCCGGCCTGGAGAGCCGTGAGGGTCCTCGTCACCGGCGCGAGCGGGCTGCTCGGACGGGAAGTTGCCCGGCTACTGGTCCGCCAAGGCCACGTCGTGGCCACGTTTCAGCGCCGTCCCTCAGGAGTCGACGGCGCGACGGACTTCCGCGGTTCCCTGACGGACGCTGCGGCACTCCGGAGAGCAGTCGAAGGCTCGGAGGGAATCATCCACCTGGCCGCGAAAGTATCCTTCACGGGCCGTGCAGCGGAGTTCGACGAGGTGAATGTCGAGGGGACCCGCAAGGTGCTCCATTCCGCCCGCGCGGCCGGGGTACGGGACGTAGTCTTCGTCTCCTCCCCGTCGGTGGCCAACTCCGGCACCTCGATCGTCGGGCTGGGGGCGGAGCCAGCCGATCCGCAGCATGCGCACGGCAACTACTCCCGCACCAAGGCCGAAGCTGAGTTGCTGGCGCTAGCAGCGGACGCTCCGGACTTCCGGGTCGCCGCGGTGCGCCCCCATATCGTTTGGGGCCCCGGCGACACCCAGCTCGTGGAACGGGTCCTGGCCCGGGCCAGCCGCAACCGCCTCCCGCTGCTCGACGCCGGTGCGGCCCTCATCGACACCACCTACGTGGACAACGCCGCCTCGGCCATCGTCGCCGCGCTGCACCGCATGGAACATGTCCATGGCCGATCCGTCGTCGTGAGCAACGGCGAGCCGCGCCCGGTCGGCGAACTGCTCGCAGGCATATGCGCAGCAGGGGGCGTCGCCGTGCCGTCGTGGACCGTGCCGGGTGCTGTGGCGCGGGCGGCGGGAGCCGTGGTGGAAAGGCTCTGGACCTGGACAGGGCGCCAAGAAGAGCCGCCGATGACCAGATTCCTCGCCGAGCAGCTCTCCACCGCCCACTGGTTCGACCAGCGCGAGACCCGGGAACTCCTCGACTGGACGCCCGCGGTCTCCCTTGATGAGGGACTGGCACGGCTGGCCGAGCACTATCGGGGCGCCGGGGGCTAAAGCCGGGGGTCGGACGTGAGCGCCCGGCCGTCGTCGAGCCGTCCTGCCAGGATCCGAAGGAGCTTCGGATCCGCCGCAGCGGTGAGCTTGAGGTCGTACCAGCCGCCCTGAGTCTGCATCACAACAGTCTTGGCCTGGCCCGGGTTGAGCGCGAGCTTCTGCGATCCGGCGCCACTCCGGGAATGAAGGTCAATCTCGACACACCGCTCAGCGAGGCGCTGGCGCGTTCCATGACCCGGACCCAGGACACCCGGTTCAGTCCGCTGCTGGTCACGGACAACGCCGGCGGCTTTGCCGGCGTGGCCCGCCTGGAACGGATGATCACCGCCCTCGACGAGGCGGACCCTGCCATGAAGGACCAACAGCACCCATGATGTGTTCCTGTCGCCCGGCCGCAGCGGGTCCGGCTTTCAACCGCCTGCGGTCCCGCCCAGGGAATGGCCCTGCTTCTCAGTCTTTCGGGCGGTGAGGTAAAGGCGATGCGCGGTGATGACCAGGACCAGCCAGGCGGCGCCAAGGGTCCACGCCGCCAGGACATCCGTGAGCCAGTGATGACCCAGGAACACGCGGCTCAGCCCAATGGTCAGGGCGAAGAGGGCAGCCCCGGTCACCGTCCAGGCGCGGGCCCGGCGGGAGCGGCAGCGCAGGATGATCAGATAGGCGACAATTCCGGCGATCACGAACGAGTTGAGCGAATGCCCGCTGGGAAACGACGGCGAATACTCGTAGGGCGGCACAGCGTCACTGAGCGGCGGCCGGGCCCGGCCGATGAGCTGCTTGCCGGCGACTGTCATGAGCAGGGAACCGGCCGCGGCTGTCACGATGAGGATCGCGGGGGTCCAGGAACGGCGCCGCAGAACCAGAACGGCCGTCGCGATCACCGCAAGGATCGGCATCCCGATTTCTCCACCCAGATCGGTGTATGCAGTGGCTGCCGCGTCCAGTGCGGGGCTGCGCAGGGTCATCGCTGCTTCAAGGACCGGGTGGTCCAGGGCGGCGACGCCATCTGCTTCTGTTACCGCCTCATATACAAGGCCTGTCGTGAAGGCCAGCAGTGATGCGACCACGGCTCCGGCAGCCAGGATCAGGATCAGCACGCCATAGGGGCCGAGCCGGGCGCTGACGCGTTGCGCGCGGGAGGCAAGCCACCTGCCGGCAGGGGTCTTCCACCGGGCAAGGTCGGCGTCACCGACGAACCGGTCGTCAGTGAGTTCGCCCGTGCCTCCGGCTGACTCGTTGTCCGACGTGCCTTCGGGGTGAACACCCATCGTCTTCCGCCTTCCAATGCGCATGGACTTGATCAGTAAGGTTACCTTCTATGCTGTTTGCAGACGGGACATTCGAGGATTGGCCTCCGGGCCCCCGGAAGGAGCACTGAGTGGACAACGACGCTGGTAGCTGGTTCCTGAGCCGCGCTGAGCGGGGGAATCTGGCCACGGAGGTGCACTCAGGCGGTGCGGGTTCTCCATCGTGGTCCGACGGCAACCTCGTGCGGCCCTTGATTCACGGATCGAGCTACTTTGCCCGATTGCATGAAGAGCTGACTGCCTTGCGGGCGGGAGACCGCGTGTGGTTCACCGACTGGCGCGGCGACGCGGACGAGCGGCTTCTGGAAGACGGGCCGACGATCGGTGACTTGCTGGCCGGGCTGGCCCGCTCCGGGGTGGAAGTGCGGGGCCTTGTCTGGAGATCCCACGGAGAACGGGTATCGGCCCCGATGAGCGGGCGATCCAACGAACTCCTGAGTCGCAAGATCAACGACGCCGGCGGAGAGGTGCTGTTGGATCAGCGTGTGCGCCTGTTCGGCTCCCACCACCAGAAGATGTTCGTCATCCGGCGTCGTGACGATCCGTCGCGGGACGTCGCGTTTATTGGCGGTCTCGACCTTTCGCACAGCCGCCGGGACGACGCCGGCCATACGGGGGACCCGCAGGCGGTGACCATGGATCCGTGGTACGGGAAACGTCCCCCGTGGCATGATGCCGCGCTCGAACTGCGTGGACCCGTGGTGGCGGATGTGCTGGCAGTGTTCGCTGAACGGTGGAACGACCCCCATCCATTGGACCGGCGCACCCCGTACCGGATGCTGCTGCAGTGCCTGGCCCGCATGCCCCGGCACCCCGAGCCGCTCCCTGCGGCTGCACCGCCGCCACCGGCGGCCGGCCCCCATTCCGTCCAGCTCCTGCGCACCTACGGGGTGAAACGTCCGCCGTTCCCGTTCGCGCCCGAAGGGGAACGCAGCATTGCCCGCGGCTACGCGAAAGCCTTCGCCCGCGCCCGCTCGCTGATCTACATCGAGGACCAGTATTTGTGGTCCGCAGAGGTGGCGGCCGGAATCGCAGCGGCCCTCGAACGGAACCCCGAGCTGAGGGTGATCGCCGTCGTGCCCCGCTACCCCGACTCCGACGGTTCGCTGATGGGGCCGGCGAGCCGGATCGGGCAAATTCGCGCCCTCAGGATGTTGCGTCGGACGGCACCAGACAGGGTCGGCGTGTTCGACCTGGAGAACAGTTCCGGAACGCCGATCTACGTCCACGCCAAGATCTGCATCATCGACGACATCTGGTTCACCTGCGGTTCAGACAATTTCAACCGCCGTTCCTGGACCACTGACAGCGAGCTCACCTGTGCCGTAGTCGACACGACTACCGACGAGGGGGAACTGCCTCGATCCGATAACGGCCGCGACGCTTCCCGCCCGTTGGCCAGCGGGCTCCGGCGCCAGCTCTGGGCCGAACACCTGGGCTTGGACCAGGACGATCCCGTGCTCCACGACCCGGCGGCCGGGCTCAAGCTATGGAACGCCGCCGCCGACATTCTGGACCACTGGCATGAATCCGGGCGCCGCTCGCCCCGCCCCACCGGAAACGTGCGGCACCACACCCCGGAACCCGTGCCGTCCCTCCAACGTCTGTGGGCGGATCCGCTCAGCCGCTTCGTCGTGGACCCGGACGGCCGTCCCCGCCGGCTGCGCGGCACTACCCGGTTCTAGCAAGGAAGCACCACAGCGCCACACCATAACTGATTGCGAACCATCTCTTTCGACGTGCCCATGGCCCTTCGGCGAATCCTGGCATAAGGTTTGACCCACTACCCGCTGGATGAGGTGAGGGAGAACCATGCCGCTTGCTCGTGCTGTACATCGAATGGCCGCTCATCGTGCCTGTGTCCCCGCCGCGCCCCCCAGGGTGCCGGCATGCGGGCGGTGCGGCCCGGGGTTTCCCCTGACATTCCATGAGTATGTTCCGGCGGTCTACGCCGTCGATGGCAGCGGATTGCGGCCCCCGTCGGCAAGCTACAGCTGCGCACGGTGCGGTACGAAGGACAGCCATCAGGTTCCGGCGGGCTGGGCCCCTCCCGAGTGGCAGTGGTACTCCTAAGCCAGATACGACAGCGCTGCAGCCACCTGGGTTTGGACGCCTAGGGACAGGGTCGGGTCGATCACCGGTGCGAAGAGCGGCGAGTGGTTGGCCGGTATGTCCCGGGCCACTGTCCCGCGTTCGACGGCGGCCCGGTAGCTTCCGGGGTCCACGCCGCCCAGGAGCCAGAACGTGTATGGCACGCCGAATGCGTCGGGAATGCGGCTGAAGTCCTCCGACGCTGTCTGCGGTATGGCCTGGCGCACGGAGTCCGCCCCGAAGCGGTCCAGGAATGCGGCCCGGACCTTCTCCGTTACCGCAGGGTCATTGCTGGTGAGCGGGAACTGGTCGTAGTACTCGAAATCGGGGTCGTGCGGCGATCCGGCGGCGGAGCACTCGCCCTTGACTATCCGCTCGATGGCCGCGAGCACGGACGCGCGGACCTGGGTATCGTACGTGCGGATGTTGAGCAGGAGGGTGGCGCGGTCGGGGATGATGTTCGCCGTCGCTCCGGCGTTGAGCGCCCCCACCGTGACAACCGCGAAATCGCCCGGCTTGGTCTCCCGCGAGACGATGGACTGCAGCCGTAGCACGATAGAGGAAGCCAGCACCACGGGGTCAACGGACATATGCGGCATCGAGCCGTGCGCGCCCTTCCCGTACACGGTGATCCTGAGCGAATCGGCGGCGGAGAGGACAGGCCCGGCCGTGGTGGCGACCATCCCCGCCGGGAGCGGCATCACATGCTGGGCGAAGGCGACGTCGGGCCGCGGCACTTTGGCGACGAGTCCGTCGTCGAGCATTGCTTGGGATCCGGCTCCGATCTCCTCCCCGGGTTGGAACAGCGCGATGTACGTCCCGGACCAGGCTGTGCGGGCGTCCGCCATGAGCTTGGCCGCGCCGAGCAGTGCGGCGACGTGAAGGTCGTGCCCGCACGCGTGCATGACCCCGTCCACGGCCGAGGCATAAGGCAGCCCGGTCGCCTCGGCGACGGGCAACGCGTCCGTGTCCGCGCGGGCAAGCACTGTTGGGCCGTCCCCGTTTGCAAGGATTCCGACGACGCCGGTGCCCCCGACGCGGGTTACGTCATAGCCGAATGCCGCGAGTTTGCCCTCGACGAGCTTTGAAGTCCCCTGCTCCTCAAGGCTCAGCTCGGGGTGCCTATGAAGATCGATGTACGTGTCCCGGATCCAGCCTAATTCTGCTTCAAGGCCTGCCAGGACTGTTTCGCAGCTGTTCATGGATCATCGCTCCCGGTAGAAGTTCGGAGCGCCTGGGCGAGGCGGCGCAACCAGGAAACCCAGCATAGACCCGGAAACCGAAGCAGGGGAGTGCTCTTCGGCCCCACAGGTTTCTGCCGGGTCGCGAGGCGTCCGTCAGCTGTGAGCGGGGACCCTGTCTCCTGTGAGGAGGGAGTCGATGGCCGCCAATTCCTCTGCCTGGAAATCAAGCGTGGCCACGGCGCCCACGTTGTCCTCCAGCTGCTTCACGCTCGAGGCACCGACCAAGGCAGACGCCACAGTCGCGCCCTTGTGCTGCTCGCGCAATACCCAGGCAATGGCCATCTGTGCAAGCGTCTGGCCGCGCCCGGCGGCGATGCCGGCGAGGTCGTGGACGAGCTTCTTTTTCTGCTGGGTGAACGACGTTTCGGAAAAGAACCCCGTGGCTGCGCGGGAATCCTGGGGGATGCCTTGCGTGTACCGCTCAGTGAGCAGGCCCCCTGCAAGGGGTGCGAACGCGATTGTCCCCGCGCCTTCGTCTTCCAGGACGTCCAAAAGGCTTGGTTCGCCCTTTTCGATCCAGCGGTCAACAATGTTGTAGTTCGGCTGGTGGATCACCATGGGAGTACCGAGTTCCCGGAGGATTCTGGCGGCTTTGACAGTGTATTCCGCCGAGTAGCTGGAAATACCCGCATAGAGGGCACGTCCCGATCGCACTGCGGTGTCCAGCGCAGCCATGGTTTCCTCGAGCGGGGTGTCGGGATCGAATCGGTGGCTGTAGAAGATATCGACGTATTCCAGCCCCATCCGTTTGAGCGACTGATCCAGGCTTGAGAGCAGGTACTTGCGGGAACCGCCATCCCCGTACGGTCCGGGCCACATGCGGTAGCCGGCTTTCGTGGAGATGATCAATTCATCCCGGAAGGGAGCGAAGTCTTCTTTCACGTGCCGCCCGAAGTTGGTTTCGGCCGAACCGTCCGGCGTTCCGTAGTTGTTGGCGAGGTCGAAGTGGGTTATCCCGAGATCGAAGGCACGGCGCAGGATCGCCCGCTGCGTTTCGAAGGGCTTTTCGTCTCCGAAGTTGTGCCAAAGCCCCAACGATACGGCCGGCAGGCGCAATCCGCTGCGGCCGATCCTGCGATAGGGCATGGCAGTCTGTCCGGCTGATGGGTATCGGTTCTCGGAAGGTTGGTACGACACGGGTCAGTGTTTCCTTTCTTGCACGGGGAGTTGAATGGTGGCGAACCGGCTCCGGTCCTCCAGCGGCCGCGACCCCGCCTGTGCGTCGAGTTCGACGATCGAACGGACACCGTCTTGTTCCAAGCACGCAAGGTTGTCGCCGTCGTGCAGGCGGAAGGTGAGTTCAGCGGCGGACGTGCCGACGAGCTCGGCGCTGGACCACAAAAGCCTGCGGCCGTTGCCGAGGTCCAGGTTGCGGCCGAGGAGCAAGCCGCTCCGGGCAGGGAGGCGGATCTTCGCGCCGCCAAACGCCGGCTGCTCGTCCACGGCCACGGTGGTGGTGACCGGATAGCTTGCAAGGTTGAAAATGTTCAGCAATTCGGACTGATCCGCGTCCGACACCTGTGTGTAGGCGATCAGGCCCGGGGCGGACTCTGAAAAGTGCACCCTTGCCGTGGCGTCCAGGCGCCGGAAAAGTTCCCGATGGACCTCAAGGTCGCAGGGATAGTCCGCTCCCCACACAATTGCCCGTCCCCGTCCGACGGCGACCTCGACGGCGCAAGGTTCTCCGGTCTGGACCTCCCTCAATAGGGTTGTGGACCCCTCGGCATCGTAGAGCTGCGCCGAACCCACCCGGACTTCCGCCCGGGAGGGCAGTCCCGTGCCGTCGACGATCTTGACGGACGGGTAATAGTCGGTGGTCATCCCGAAACCATCGATCCGGTGGGCCCCCACCTCGCCGCTGATCCCGATGCCCAAGGCATCGGAGAGGGCAGTGCAGGGGGCGCCGTCCAGGTCGTGGGTCGGCAGCACCCCGGCGACAAGCAATTTCCCTCCACTAAGGACAAACTCTCCAAGCCTGGACTGGACATCGGCGGCCATATAGTGACCGCTCGCGACCATCAGGGTGGTGGTCGATTCCGGTATTTCGCCTGCAGGATTCGCCGCGCCGAGTTCGGAAAGCGACGAGAGGTTCACCGCATTGAAATCCAGTGAGGACAGCGACATGGCACGGGCGAGGATGTCCCGAGGCCCCATGCCCCGGTAGCGTTCGTGGTCCTCCCGGATCTTCTTGCCGTAGTCGTCTCCTGGGACAAGATATTCGGTGAGGTACTGGTCTGGAATGAATCCCAGGCTTAGCCCTGTGCGCCTGGGTCGGCTGGTGCAGATCCAGCGCTCGTAGGCCCGGAGCGTCCGCGCGGCATCCTGGATGGCGAAGTAGTGGGGCGTCGTTTCGCCTTCAGGCGTGAGGGGCGCGGCGAAGCCGTGCCGTTCTCCGGTGAAGGCGACCCGGTTGTTGCCGTCACCGACCGGCGCTTCCAGAGGCTTGTTGCGGCCGCCCGCGAACAAGTAGTAGTTCAGCATCCGGTTGCCGAGGGCCACAGCAAGACGGGTCTTGAGATCGGTGGCGTTCGGGGAGGTCTGGTTGGCCAGGTCCTCTCCGTAGTCGCTGCTCCCGGTTTCGAATTCAAGCGCCGCCAAGGGCTGGTTGGCGGGCTGGGTGGCGTGCGCAAAGAGGTTTCCGGTGACGAAGTCCGGAAGGTTTCCCGTGGTCAGCTCACCCAGGTACATGTCCGAGCCCGCCAGGATGGACTCCTCGCCGGCCCAGGTCCCCAGGAGCTGGGAAATACCGATGGGGTAGGTGCGGCCACGGCCCGCTGATGTGCCGTGGATGTTGATCAGGAAGGGCAAGCCGGTGCAGCCGTGCTTCTCCGCGAGGCCGACGAGAACCCGGGAGTAGGCTCGAAAGCGATGCCGCGAAAACCGCGCCAGGTCAAGCGCCAGCCGATGCTCCGAGGCCGGGTCCGAGGCGCCTCCTGCCCCGCCCCCGCCTCTCTGCAGATGTGCTGCGGCGGCAGCAGGGTCCAAGGGAAGCAGGGGGTACCGTTCGGCCAACTCGGCGGTCCCGTATTGCGATGCCAGCCATGCCGCGAATTCGCGTGCCACGGCGGGGGAAAGATCCGGGGAGTTGGACACCCAGCTGAGCATGCCGATTTCGTTGTCCAGCTGGACGGCGATGACATTGCCGCCCCGGTCGATATGCCTTGCGGACAGTACCGGGACGATGGCAGCGAACCAGCCCTCCACTTCGGCCAGGAATTCCGGCGAGGAATAGTCCAGGGTCCGGGTCGGATTTTCCGCCCCTCCCCAGCTGCGGGCACGGGTTCCCTCGATGCCGTAGAGCCTGTAGGGAATGCCTTCGTTTTTCAGCTCTGCCATGATGAACGGGCCGGGCCGGGGAATGGCATACAAACCCACTTCCCGGGCCGTGTCCAGGAAAGCCCCGACATCTCGCCACTCCGCCGAAGTGCCTTCGACATCGATGGTTCCATCGGGAAGTTCATGGACAAGCCAGGGAATGTACGTGGCGACCGCGTTGGCGCCGGCTGCCGCCAGCTGCTCCAGCCGTCTACGCCATTCACTCCGCTCCAGCCGGAAGTAGTGGACTTCCCCGGCGATGACCAGCGTGGGCCTGCCGTCGATCACCACCTGTTGGCGAACAAATTCAACAGTCATCAAATCACTGGTTCCTCACGTTGCCGGATTGCCCCTTGGCAGGATGCCAAGTTCGCTTTATAGTCATGTAACCGGTTACATACTAGAGACGCAGATCACATTTTGAAAGGGGGTTGTCATGACGCCGTCGATCACGATCCGTGACGTAGCACGCAGGGCCGGGGTGTCAGTGGCCACAGTGTCACGGGTAACTTCCGGAAATGCCAAGGTTTCCGAGGACACACTCAACCGGGTCAACGCCGCCCTGACGAGCTTGGGCTACGAGCCCAGCCGGCTGGGCCAGGCCTTGGCGCTGAAGCGTCACAACGCCTTCGCGCTGGTGCTTCCGGGCCTGGGCGGCGCCTTGTTCGCCGGCCTGCTCAAGGGCTTCGAAGCCACACTTGCTGGGACCGGGATAACGTTCCACGTCCTCGTCGCCCAGGACCCAGACCGCTTCCAGACGCAGCTGAAGGATCTGTCAACAAGGGTGGATGGCATGTGCGTCTTCGGCTCATTCGCCGGAGATGGCATCGTGTCGACCATCGCGGACCGGATGCCGATTGTTCGCGTTGCCGGAAACCCCGACGCAGCCACTCACAGCGTCAACGTCACCAACTTCGAAGCAGCCCGGGGCCTGACGAGGCATCTGCTCGGGGAGCACGGCCTGCGTGACCTGCTCTTCCTGGGCGAAGCGGCCCAATCGCCGGATGTCCAACAGCGACTCCAAGGGTTCCAGGATGCCCTTGCCGAGGCCCAGGTGGAGGTTCGGCGCCCCGCTGAACCGTGCAGTCTCACCGAGGCGGGCGGCTTCAAGGCCATGCGGGCAATTCTGGATCGCGGCGGGCGCCCCGAAGGCCTCGTCTGCGCCACGGATGAAGTTGCCCTCGGAGCCCTTCTGGCCTGCTCGGCTGCAGGCATCTCGGTGCCTGGCGACCTCAAGATGACAGGGTTCGATGACATCGAGCTTGCTTCACTGATCACCCCTTCACTCACCACGGCCCGGCAGCCTTTCCATGACATCGGCGCGCGGTCGGCGGAAATCCTGTTGGAGCGCGCCCGGCCGGCCCTGCAGGGCACCGGCATGGAATCCATGTGCCTCCCTACGGAACTGATCATTCGCCAAAGCTGTGGATGTTGACGTCCACGGGTTCGGCCAGACTATTCAAGGAAGAATATGAAAAAAACCACCAAGATTGTCCTGATGTGCACGGGTTTTGCCATGGTTCTGACGGGGTGCAGCCCCACCCAGACCGTGAACAGCGGGACGTCGTCGGGCAACGCCGGGATGATATCCCAGTTGAATTTCGGTGACTTCGGGGGAGGCTCCAACCCTCAGGTCAACTTCAATCCCTTTTCTCCCAACAAACTCTCCGGCACCAACCTCATCTTCGAATCGCTGATGACCACAAACCACGCAAACTGCGACAGCGTACCGGATCTGGCAACCAAAATGACCTGGTCCCAGGACTCCAAGACACTCACTTTCGACATCCGCGACAACGTCAAATGGAGCGACGGCAAGGCTTTCACCGCGGACGACGCCGCCTTCACGTTCAACCTCATGAAGAAATACCCGGCCATCGACAGCTTCGGGCTCTGGAAAGTCCTCACCGACGTCAAAGCCACTGGGAACACCCTCGTGATGAGCTTCAACACTTCAGGCATCCCCTTCCAGCAGCAGATCACCGAACAGATGATCGTTCCGCAGCATATATTCGAAACCGCCGGCGATCCGAAGACCTTTGTCAACGGGACCGCTATCGGAACCGGCCCGTACGTTCTGGGCACATTCAACCCGCGCCAGCTGACCATGAAGCGCAACGCCGACTACTGGCAGGCGGACAAGATCAAGGTCGAACAGATCCAGTACACCAAGGCCGACGGCGGCGGCCAGGTCGACCAGCTCAAGCTCGCCAACGGCGGCTACGACACGAACGCGATGTTCATTCCCCAGGTCGAGCAGGCTTACGTACAGAAAGATCCGGCCCACAACAAGTACTGGTTCCCTGCCGGATCATCGATCACCCTGGACATGAACCTGACGAAGAAGCCGTTCAACGACGTGAACTTCCGCAAGGCGATCTCGGGCGGGATCGACCGCAAGGCCATGATTGACAAGGCCGAGCTGGGATATGTGACCCAGGCCAGCCAAACGGGGCTGAAGCTTCCAATCCAGGATTCTTGGCTTGATCCTTCGGTCGCAGACAAGGGTATGGTCGCTTTCGACGCTTCCAAGGCCGACGCGGCACTCACCGCTGCGGGCTACACCAAGGATTCCTCGGGAACCCGTCTCGGCCTGGACGGGAAACCGTTGACCATGTCCTTCAAAGTCCCGCAGGGCTGGAACGACTGGGTCCAGGCGGCCGGATTGCTGCAGAACGACATGAAGAACCTTGGTATCTCGGTGGACGTCCAGACTCCGGCTCCATCAGTGGTTGAGGATGCCCGGGCCACCGGCAACTATGACATGGTGTTCGGCGTGCA
The DNA here is from genome assembly GCF_030209795.1 of Arthrobacter sp. efr-133-R2A-63. NCBI lineage: Bacteria > Bacillati > Actinomycetota > Actinomycetes > Micrococcales > Micrococcaceae > Arthrobacter > Arthrobacter sp. efr-133-R2A-63. The sequence goes on from NZ_JARVRG010000009.1 coordinate 38,534, forward strand.
GGGCGGGGAATGCAACATGTACCGCAATTTCGCCTTCCCGCTGGGAAGCAGCTTCAGCGCACCCGTGGGACAGAAGGCGTCCAGCAACTTTGCCCGCTGGCAGGACCCGCAGACCGACAAGCTCCTCGGCGAGCTCGCCGCCGCCCCGGATGCCGATAGCCAGCACAAGATCGTCAGCCAGATCCAACAGATCATGGTTAACCAGGTTCCGATGATCCCGCTGTGGTACGGCGCCGTGTGGTTCGAGTACCGGACGGCCAACGCCGTGGGCTGGCCCAGCAAGGATGATCCCTACGCCTATCCAGGAGATCAGCTGCTCTGGCTGACGCACCTGACGCCGGCCAAATAGCGGTATCGGATCCAGATGCTTTACTTCCTGCGTAAGACGGGATTGTTTGTGCTGACCCTCTGGGCTGCAGTGACGCTGAATTTTCTGATTCCGCGCCTGCAGCCCGGAGATCCGGCCGAAGCAATCGTCCAGAAACTTGCCGGCCAGGCCCAACAAGTCGATCCGGAACAGATCCGCGCCATCCGCCTCATGCTTGGCGTGCCCGACACCTCGCTCTGGAACCAATACTGGGACTATCTGAACGCGCTGGTGCACGGAAATTTCGGCCTGAGCTACGGATACTTTCCATACTCGGTGACACACATGATTGCCGAGGCGCTTCCCTATACCTTGACCCTGGTGGGAGTCACCCAAATCATCGCGTTCGTTGCGGGCACAGGCCTTGGGGCCTGGGCCGCCTGGCGGCGCAATACCAAAATCGACTCATTCATTTCCTTGGGGTCCACGTTCCTGAGCACCCTGCCGTTCTTCTGGATCGCGCTGATGCTGATTTACGTCTTGGCGAACACGCTTCACTGGTTCCCCGAAGGCGGCGCCTACAGCGGAGAAATCGTCCCCGCATTCTCCAGTGGCTTCGTTGCCGACCTTGCTTACCACGCGGTACTGCCGGCGCTTGCACTGCTGATCACCGGCTCCATCGGATGGATCCTGGGTATGCGCAACAACATGGTGCAATCGCTCGGAAGCGACTACACCCGCCTCGCCGTCGCGAAAGGCCTCAAGGAACGGCGCGTCGCCTGGACCTACGCGGCCAGGATCGCCCTGCTGCCCAACTTCACCGGCTTTGCCATTTCCCTCGGCGGCGTCTTCGGCGGCACCTTGATCGTTGAGCAGATCTTCTCCTATCCCGGGATGGGAAAACTCATGTACGACGCCATAGGCAACAGGGATTTCCCGTTGCTTCAGGCGATTTTCCTCATCACTACAGTGGCGGTCCTGCTGGCCAACTTCCTGGCTGACGTGCTCGTCGGTGTCCTTGACCCCCGCGTTAGGAGGCAGAGTTCATAATGACCGAAGTAGAAACCCTGGTCCCCAGGGAAACTCCCCCCGACCGGCCGGCGAAAACCGTCAAACGCCGCAACGGCTGGCAGGTCGTCTGGTCAAACGGCAAAGCGCGAACCGGAATCGTCATTCTGGCGCTGTTCGTGGCGGTGGCCGTCTGTGCTCCCGTGATAGCCCCGTTCAACCCTAAAGACTCGACTCTGCCCCCTGGTTTGCAGCCAGGTGGCGCCTACCTCCTGGGTACCACCAACCTGGGCCAGGACATCTTTTCCCAACTGGTGTACGGCGCCCAAGTTTCCTTGATTGTCGGGTTGTTGGCAGGCGTCGTGGTCACACTGATCGCGTTGGTCATCGGCCTGGTCGCAGGCCTGCTCCAAGGGGTCGTGGATGAGATCCTGAGCTTCTCCATCAACCTGGCGCTCGTGGTCCCTGCCCTGCCGCTCATGGTGACCATCGCAGCCTATTCACCGGTTCACGGCCTGTCCCTGATCATCTTCGTGATCGCCCTGACAGGTTGGGCCTGGGGCGCCCGGATGAAGCGCGCCCAGGTCCTGCTGTTGCGAAGCCAGGACTTCGTGACAGCGGCACGGTTTTCCGGCGACGGGCTGTGGCGCATCGTCTTCCGCGAACTCGTGCCCAACATGGTCTCGCTGGTGGTGGCTGGATTCATGGGCGCTGCCATCGGGGCGATTGGCGCCGAGGCGGGGTTGTCCTTCCTTGGCTTGGGCGACCCGTCCACGGTGAGCTGGGGGAGCATGTCCTACTGGGCAAACTCGAACGGGGCCATGTTGACCGGGCAATGGGCCTGGCTCCTTGCCCCCGGCCTTGCCCTGTCCTTGCTCATCACCGCGCTCACGCTGATCAACTTCGGCATTGACGCGCTATCGAACCCGCAATTGCGTGAGGAATAAGATGCCCGCCGCGAACAGCATTGATGAACCGATCCTGACCGTCAAGGATCTGAATATTTCCTTTGTCTCCAAGTACCGGGATGACCGCCAGGTCATCCGCAATGTCGGGTTCGAGATCCGTCCTGGCGAATTCGTTGGTCTCCTTGGCGAATCCGGATCAGGCAAATCCACCCTTGGCAACGCCATTCTGAATCTCCTCACTCCCACAGCGAGGGTTACTTCCGGAGAGCTGCTGTACAGAGGCAGGAACCTTTTCACCATTCCGGCGGAAGACCTGCGGATCCTGCGGTGGTCTGAAATCTCGACCGTCTTCCAGTCCTCCATGGCGTCTTTGAACCCGGTGATGACTGTGCGTGCCCAGATGGAGGACGTCTTTGCCGCCCACCGTGGTGCCTCTGGCGCGAAACGGGAGATGACGGTTGAAAAATCCCTCGACTTGGTGAGCATCGACCACAAATACCTCGACTTCTATCCCCACCAGCTCTCCGGCGGAATGAAGCAACGCGTCGCTTTGGCGATGTCCGTGCTCCTGTCCCCGGACCTTATCGTCTTCGACGAACCCACCACGGGGCTGGACGTCGTGGTCCAGAAGTCAATCTTGTCCAGGCTGAAGACCTTGCAGGAGAGCATGAAATTTGCTGTGCTCTTCATCAGCCACGACCTGGGCACGGTTATGGAAATGGCCGACCGGGTGATGATCATGTATGCCGGGGAGGTTGTCGAAAATTCCCCGGCAGCCGATGCGTTGTCCGGAGTGGCCCATCCCTACACGATCGGGCTGCTCGGTTCCTACGCCGACCCTCGCGACGCGGAGATCAATATCCGATACATACCGGGCCGCCCGCCGAGCCTTGACTCGGTTCCGGTCGGTTGTGCTTTTGCGGACCGGTGCGGCCTGGCCACGCAGGAGTGCCGGGAACCAAAGATTCCGACGGCGGAAATCGACTCCCCGGCGGGACACCGCTCCATCAAATGCGTGCTCTTCGGATCCGAAACCAGTGATCCATTGCCCGCACCGACGATCTTCGACGAGGTCGGCCAACAGATCGACGTCCATCACGCAGCTCTTGGCGCCGGCGAAGTGGTCTGCAGGGTCGAGGACCTGAACAAGACCTACTCGACGCGCAAGGGCCTGAAACACACCGAGAACCACGCTGTAATAGGCGTCGGTTTCGAGCTCAGGAAAGGCTCGGTGACGGCCCTTGTTGGACAAAGCGGATCGGGCAAGACCACTATCGGGCGGATTCTCACTGGCGTTGAAAAGCCCAGTTCGGGAGCGGTCACCGTTGCCGGCGTGGATGTCGGGTCGCTGAAGCGTCGGACCCTCCGGAACTACCGGAGCAAAGTCCAGCTGATTTTCCAGGACCCGTTCCAGGCGCTCAACCCGGCTTCCTCCGTTGGCTACGCCATCTCCCGGCCCCTCGTGAATCACAGAAAACTTCGGGGGAGCGAAGTGCGTGAGGAGGTGGACAGGATTCTGGGCCAAGTCGGACTGACACCGCCTAGCGAATATCGTGACCGGCTGCCCCACGAGCTCTCCGGCGGCCAAAGACAGCGGGTGGTCATCGCACGAGCCCTGGCCGCGCAGCCTGAGATTATCGTCGCCGACGAACCCATTTCCATGCTCGATGTGTCCATTCGTGCCGAGATCCTCCAGGTCCTCAACGAACTCACACGTTCCAACGGCATCGCCATGCTCTACATCACCCATGACCTGCTCAGCGCACGATTGATCGCGGACGAAATACTCGTCCTCCACGAAGGGAAGATCGTCGAGACGGGCAGCACGAACCAAGTGCTCACCCAGACCCGCCATGACTACACCAAATTGCTCCTGTCCTCGATCCCGAATCCCTGGCAATCCCGTCGAAACGTCCCTTCGATTCCCGCAGCCTCAAGTACTTCTGCCCGGGCCTAGCGCCTGAAATTCAACAGAAAGCCATCAACTTATGATTCCCACCACCGGCCTGCAGACCCTCACCGCCCCTGACGGAACAAAGTTCCGGGACCTGAACGGCAACGGGGTCATGGACCCCTTCGAGAACCCGCACCTCAGCGCTGAAGAGCGCGTGGCGGACCTGATACCAAGGCTCAGCCTCGAAGAGAAGGCCGGCCTCATGTTCCACACAGTGATCGAGACCGGCCCCGAAGGCACACTCCTTGAACGGCCAGGCAACATCAGCAAATCCGCCACGAGCGTCGTGATCCTCGACAAGAAAATGAACCACTTCAACGTTCATGCCCTCGGAACTCCGAGGGAAGCCGCGCGCTGGAGCAACGCTCTCCAGAAGCTCGCGGAAGGAAACCCCCACGGTATCCCGGTCACCATCTCCACGGACCCCCGCCACGCCTTCATCGAAAACTCCGGCGTGTCCTTCAAAGCCAACCATTTCTCGCAATGGCCCGAACCAATCGGACTGGCCGCCACGGGTGACCGGGCGCTAATCCGGCGCTTCGCCGACATAGCGCGGCAGGAATACACCGCCGTCGGCATTCGGGCCGCGCTGCACCCGACCGTCGACCTCTCCACGGAACCGCGATGGGCGCGGCAGGCCGGAACCTTTGGACAGGACTGGCAACGGACTTCGGACTTCGCGACGGCCTATCTCGAAGGGCTCCAAGGCGGAAAACTTTCCGCGGACTCTGTTGCATGCACCACCAAGCACTTTCCCGGCGGAGGACCGCAGAAAGACGGCGAGGACGCTCACTTCCCCTACGGCCGCGAACAGACATACACCGGCGGCCGTTTCGGGGAACACCTGGAACCGTTCAAGACCGCGATCGCCCACAACACCAGCGCGATCATGCCCTATTACGGCATGCCGGTGGGCCTCGAAATCGACGGCGAACCCGTCGAAGAAGTGGGCTTCGGATACAACAAGCAAATCATCACGGGCCTCCTCAGGGAAAAGCTCGGCTACGACGGCGTGGTCCTCAGCGACTGGGAACTCGTCAACGACAACATCGTGGGGGATCAGGTACTGCCCGCGCGTGCCTGGGGCGTGGAGCACCTCACGGCACCGCAACGCATGCTCAAGATCCTCAACGCCGGCGTCGACCAGTTCGGCGGGGAGGAATGCACCGGGCTGCTCATCGATCTTGTCCGGGAAGGGCTCGTCGATGAAGGGCGTCTCGACGAGTCGGTCCGAAGGCTCTTGCTGGTGAAGTTCCGATTGGGACTCTTCGACAACCCCTACGTGGACGAGGATGCCGCCGCCGAAACAGTCGGGAACCCGCGGTTCCAGCAGGAAGGGCACAACGCACAGGCCCAGTCGGTGACAATCCTGACCAATCAATCCACCGGGAACGGCCAGTCCCTCCCCATGCGCCCGGGACTGAACATCTATCTGGAAGGGATGAACCCTGCCAGTCTGGAGGGATTCGCCACCCCTGTCACTGATCCAGAATCAGCCGATGTGGCCATCGTCCGGCTCCACGCTCCCTGGGATCATCGCGATGATCTTTTCCTCGAAGCGTGGTTCCATGCCGGATCGCTGGAATTTCCCCCAGGACTCATCCACCGCCTGCGCACACTCGCCCAAAAGGTCCCCCTGATCATCGATGTCGCGCTGGACCGCCCCGCGATCCTGACCCCCCTCGTCGACATCGCAGCCGCCCTGACCGGCACCTTCGGAGTCTCGGACAAGGCATTCGTTGATGCAATCACCGGCGTCATCCCGGCCCGGGGGAGGCTTCCCTTCGAGATCCCCGCTTCCATGGACGGTGTCAGGACGTCGCGACCGGACGTTCCCGGAGACACCGGCGTACCGCTGTTTGCCTTCGACCACGGACTGGCCCTGCCGGTTCGCGACCTCCAGGTGAAGGCATGATGGCCCGGCCCGTGGGTCTCGCCGTACGATGCACACGAGCGTAAGCGGCCTGTCGGCGCATCCGGTCCGCAAGGCCGCCCAGTCAAGTCCCGTTTCGACGGACCTCGGCATTTTCGCGCCTCCCGCGCGCGGCCGGATGTACGGCATGGAGTTGGGTGCACATCACGAAGCGACGGTCCGACACCACGTCGAGAACTGCCTTGCGTCGTTCTGCGCCGCACTCGATGGAGGAGACGAGGACGCATTTTTGGAGCTCCTCGGGGGGACTCCAACCTCGCTCAACGGCGCCTTTCCGTCCGATGCGCCAGCTGACCTCAAGGAGCTCTACCGGGTTCTGGCGCCGCCTGTCCACCTTCGAAGTGTCCATGTTTTTCACAATCTTCAAATCCACGTCGAAGGAAGCGAGGCCCGCTACACGGCAATCTTTCAACGGTGGACCGCGGGAAGCAGTCCGAGTTGCCTCAATATCGGATACTTCTCCGGGAGCCTGACTGCCGGCCCGCAGGTCTGGTCCTGGACACGGCACGGCGTCACATCCACCGCGGCTGGGCGCCGAGAGGGCATCTGACGGCAGTCCGCAGTCCGGACACTGCCGTGATCTGCCATCCTGGCAGCCCAATCGGTGCTAGTCGGCGAGGATGTGGTAGAGCGCTCGCCGGGCTTCGTCGATCTTTTCCATGGCCGCCGTGCGCTGCTCGTCTGTTGCGGCGAAGCGGAATTGGTGGATGACCCCCATGAGCTTTGCGACGCTCTGGTGAAACGCGGGTCCTGATCCCTCCGGATCGGTGTTCCACGCATTTTCCAGCTCCTCGGAATGCTCCGCTACATATGCCTTACCGGCATCGGTCAGTGTGAACTCTGTCCGCCGGCCTTCGCCGACGGGTGCAATGAGCTCCTCGTCAACGAGCTGCTGCAGCGTCGGATAGACCGAACCCGGGCTGGGGCGCCACGATCCGGATGTCTTCTCGGCAATTGTCTTGATGAGGCCATATCCATTGGATGGCGCTTCGGCCAGCAGGGAGAGGATCGCGAAACGAACGTCGCCCTTATTGGCCCGGCGCGGGCCGCCGGGACCAAAGCCTGGTCCAATCCCCGGCCCGAATCCCGGTCCGAAACCGCGCCCCGGCCCAAACCCGCGGCCGGGTCCGAATCCTCCGTGACCGTGGGGTCCGCGACGGCTCCGGCCGCGTCCGAAGCGTTCCATGTCCGGACCGCAATCTGTGTGCTTGTTGTCGTGAATGCCTTTCATAACGGCATCGTCCTTTCGGTGTTGTGCAGGTGCCCCGGAGGGCCGCAGTTTGTTCTGCGATACTTAACGATATATCGCTGACTGTCGTTAAACAAGAGTCCGTCAAGCAGGTTCATGTCCGGGTGGTAAGAAGAAGATCGTGTGTTCGAAAGGCGGTAGCCCCGTACCTTCCCTCTTGCGTCCGCTCCCGTCCTGTTTAGGGGACCTGGGGGTGGCGGCCCTCGTTGTGCCATCTACCGTGTCGGCCACGGAGATTGACGCCATGTTCCGGAATGACCGCGGATTGAGGGCAGTCGTGGTGGAACAGGGAGAATCGTTCGGTCTGCTCACCCGGGACCACCTGGAGTTCAAGCTGACCGGCCGGCTCGGTTACGGGCGGGCACTGAATACGAGACGGACGGCTTCGGAACTCTTGCCTGCAGCGGGCTCGTCCATGGCTGCCGAGCTTGACCTGCAGTCCGCCGCGCAAGCCGTCCTGGAGCGGCCGGAGTACGAGCGGTACCAGGATCTGTTGGTTCTGAGCGCCACGGGCCCCCGGATTGTCACGGTATCGGACATCTTCGCCGCCGTTTCCGCGCAGTTCCGCCACGCCTCGCTTCACGACCCGCTGACAGGGTTGCCCAACCGGAGGATGCTCGAAGAGCATTGCCCTGACATCGGTGCTAGCGCGGGACTGCCCGGCGTCGGCATGCTGTTCATCGACCTTGACGACTTCAAGTCCGTCAACGACACCTACGGCCACCGCACCGGTGACGCCGCGCTCACCGAGTTCGCCCGGCGCCTGGCACGCAGCGTCGGAAGCCGCGGATCCCTGATGCGCCTGGGCGGCGACGAGTTCGCTGTCCTCCTCGCCGACGTCGACGAGGACGCCGCTTTTGCGGTCGCGACCCGCATCCTGGACAGCCTCGAAGGGTCTTTCCTGCTCGATGGGTGCGAACTGCATATCAGTGCGACCATCGGCCTGGCGCTCGGAGTCGACATCATCGCGGAGGACATGCTCGCCGGTCCCGAAGTCCTGCTCCGGCACGCCGACGGTGCGATGCTCCGGGCCAAGCAAGAGGGCAAGCGGCGCATCGGCCGCATCGGCCCGTGCCAGGAACCGGCTCCATTCGCGCGCCAGGCGCACATCCGGCGTCGGCTTTCCTCTGCCGTTGAGGATTCGGCCCTGACTCTCCACTACCAGCCAGTCCTGGATCTTGCGACCGGGGAGGACGCCGGCGTCGAAGCGCTCTTGCGTTGGAACGATCCGGAGATCGGTCCGATCGCTCCGGATGAGTTCATCCCGCTCGCAGAACACACCGGGGATATCCATAGGATCGGGGCTTGGGTACTGGACGAGGCCTGCGCCCAGTCCCGCTCCTGGATTGACGCGGGCACACCACGGAACATCGCCGTGAACGTCTCCCCGGTCCAGTTCGCGGGCGGGACGCTTCCGTCCGAGATCCAGGCAGCCGTGAACCGGCACGGAATTCCTGCCCGAATGCTGGAAATCGAGATCACCGAGGGGACAGCGATAGTGGACGTCCCCTCGGTGGCATCGCAGCTGCGTGAACTGATGGATATGGGCCTTGGCGTCGCCTTGGACGATTACGGGAGCGCCTATTCGTCCTTGGCCATGCTTCGGGTCCTTCCGCTGACTACGCTGAAAATCGACAAAGCGTTCATCAGGGACATAGATAGCGATCCGCACACTGCGATCATTGTCCGAGGGCTGATTCAAACGGTCAACGCCATGGGGGTCCGGGTCACCGCCGAAGGAGTGGAACGCCAGGAGCAATTGAACATTCTGCGGGACCTGGGCTGCGACACTGCGCAGGGTTATTTGATCGCCCGGCCGATGGCTCCCGCGGAATTTAGCATGGTCACGAACAAGATAGAGGACAACTGATGAGTGAACAACTGACAACCATCGAGGTCGAAGAATTCCTGCCGCATGCGCCTGCCACGATTTGGCGGGCCCTGACGGAACCGGAGCTGATCGCCCGCTGGTTGATGGAAAATGACTTCCAGGCGATCGTGGGGCACAAGTTCCACATGCGCGGGATTCCCGTTCCGGCAGTGGGTTTCAGCGGCTTGGTGGCCAGCGAAGTCCTTGACGTGGAAACGGAGAAGGTGCTGCGGATTTCATGGCGGGACGCACACTCCGGAAACAACCTCGACAGCACAGTGACCTGGTCAATTGCCGCTGAGGACACGGGCACTCGCCTGTCCCTCGTCCACGACGGCTTCGATCCCAGCGAACCGACGCACGTGGCATCGCACCGCATCATGAGCGGCGGATGGCGCAACCACGTGCTCCCGCGCCTGGGCCAGACCCTCGCCGAACTCGACAGCACCGAATCCAACAGCTAAGGCAAACAATGCAATTCGTCGTTTTCTACAGCTCGGATCCTTCGGCGTTTCCGGGGCTCCAAGCCGTCTACCCCCGTCACGCCGCATACTTTCAGGCCTTCGCCGCTGAGGGCGGCCTGATCGGTATCGGGACCTTCGACAATCCCGCCGTGAACGGTTCGATGGGCATCTTCACCAGCAGGGAAAGGGCGGAGGAGTTCATTGCAGGCGATCCCTTCGTTCTTGAAGGACTTGCGGTTCCCAGCGAGATCCGGGAGTGGAACGCGCTAACGTTCGGACCGCAGGACTCTGCCTGACATTCGGACACCCTTCCGCGCACCTCACCGGCACGTCTCCAAGACAGGCTGCACCCGGGGCTCGATGCACCATGCGGCACGGTGTAAAGCGGTCGCGATCCAACCCCGCAGCCGGGTCAGCCTCAGGCGTCCGGCCGGGCGTGCCGGCACAACAGGCGCCCCAGGCAAAGCACTGCGGCTGTCGTTGTTCACGATGCTGATGACTGCGCAAGCCATCATCAACGAAAATTCCATTGTCATCTTCTTCTCATCTAAGCGCGGAGCCCTGAACTGGTGAATCAGTTAGCGGCTGGAAGAAACCCGAATACTCAAAGGCGGAACCGCCGTCGTTCAAGGTTCTGTTAAAGACGCTAAACGCTCCGGAAGACGATGTCAGCAGCTGAGCCGCTCCCTGCTTTTCCTAGGACTGGCGGTCCTACCCTCACCGCGCTCAGTCGGAGATCGACGCCGGCGAGCGGACCCGGGCTGCGCGGCCGGAGCGGGAACGAACAAGTGGGCGGATGCGGCAGGGTACCGTATCCGCCCACAGTCCTCGGTCGGTTTGGGGTTAGTGGCCGGGGCCGCCGGTTTCGGTGGCGGTGACCTTGAAGCTGGCGTCGAGTTTGACGGTGGCATGCGTGCCGTCGGACTTGGTGATGTGGGCTTCGTAGGCGGCGCTGCCGTCGTCTTCGGTGGTCATGTTCTCCACCGTGGCGCCGGAGTTGGCGGCCAGGACAGCGGTCTTCACCTTGGTGGCGGTGTCACCCGTGAGGTCGGTTTCGTTTCCGTGGTTGCCGTGGCCGCCCTTCCCGCCGCCCGGGCCGCCGGTTTCGGTTGCGGTGACCTTGAAGCTGGCGTCGAGTTTGACGGTGGCGTGCGTGCCGTCGGACTTGGTGATGTGGGCTTCGTAGGCGGCGCTGCCGTCGTCTTCGGTGGTCATGTTCTCCACCGTGGCGCCGGAGTTGGCGGCCAGGACAGCGGCCTTCACCTTGGTGGCGGTGTCACCCGTCAGGTCCGTTTCGTTTCCGTGGTTGCCGCCGTTCGTGGCGGGCGCAGACGGGCTGGCGGTCGACGTGTCGGTGGTTGCTGCGTTCGCGGGCAGGGCCATGGCGGTGAGGGCTCCGCCGCCTGCGACCGCGCCAATGAGTGCGGCGCCCACTGCGATTTTCCGGACTTTGTTCACGATGTTGCTCCTTAGAGGTTCAACTCCGAGGGGTTCGAAGCTGTATCCCATCCTCGAACCCCACACTTTGGCGCCTCTTTACCTGTGCTGTGCCTGAACTGTGACAATTCCGCCTGGCTCACAGGATCCGGGAGCGTGGCACCGCGCGAACACCTAAAGGTTGGTCATCCGTTCTGCCGCGTCGCTGTAGCGGCCGCCCTGCACCTGGATCTTGGAGGCAGCGTCCTCGATCTCGCCCAGTTCCGCAGCGGACAGTTCGACGGCGGCGGCACCGATGTTTTCCTCCAGGCGGTGCAGTTTTCGGGTGCCGGGAATCGGGACGATCCAGGGCTTCTGGGCCAGGAGCCAGGCCAAGGCGATCTGGCCGGGCGTGGCCCCCTTGCGTTCCGCGATGTTCGCAAGCAGTTCGACGACGGCGGCATTGTGCTGCAGCGCTTCCGGCGCGAACCGGGGGATGGTGCTGCGGATGTCGTTGCCCGCATCGAAGCTGGTGTCCGCAGTAATGGTTCCGGTCAGGAAGCCCTTGCCGAGAGGGCTATAGGGGACAAAACCAATGCCCAGTTCCTCGCACGCGGCCAGCACTTCCTCCTCGGGCCGGCGCCACCAGAGGGAGTATTCGCTTTGGACGGCGCTGACGGGCTGGACGGCATGCGCCCGTCGGATTGTTCCCGCAGACGCTTCGGACATACCGAAGTGCTTCACCTTGCCGGCCTCGATCAGCTCCTTGACCGCACCCGCGACGTCTTCGATGGGAACGTCGGGATCCACCCGGTGCTGGTAGTAAAGGTCGATCGCGTCGACGCCGAGACGGCGCAATGAACCGTCCACGACGTCCTTGATGACCTCGGGGCGGCTGCTCACGCGCCCGCTCGGCTTGCGTTCGGCGGCATCGATGTCCCAACCGAACTTGGTAGCGATAACTACTTGGCCCTTGTACGGGGCGAGGGCTTCGCCGACGAGCTCTTCGTTGGCGTACGGGCCATAAATTTCGGCAGTGTCGAAGAAGGTCACGCCCCGATCCACTGCGGCGCGGATCAGCGAGATCATTTCCTGCCGGTCCGGCTTGTCGCTGTACCCACCGGTCATGCTCATGCAGCCCAGCCCGACGGCGGAGACCTCCAAGCCATGGGTGCCCAAGGTGCGCTTTTCCATCGTTCGTCCCTCCGAGTTGTGAATCCCTGCGTCGTGAAACAAGATCCAGCTTTGCCGTCAACACTAGGGATAGCTCGGCACGGCAGGGAGTCCCTGCCAGTACCTCTCTCGGAGGTGAGTTCCCGACGACGGCGGGCCGCCGCCGTCGGGCGCTCGGGTGAGCTGCCGCCGTCGGGCGCTGGATGTCAGCAGGCCGGCCGGTTCCGGACGTCGCTCGAGACATGCTGCTTGAGCAGCGAGCCGCCGGCTTCCGCCTTCAGTTCCCGGTTTTCAACCATGACCTGCCCTCGGAGGACCGTCATGCTGGGCCAAGCCGCCACTTCGTAACCGTCCCACGGCGTGTAGTCGGCCTCGTGCAGGTCTTCGGCGTGGATGGCCCGCTTCACTGTGGTGTCCAGGACCGCCAAGTCGGCATCACTGCCCACCGCGATCACGCCCTTCTGCGGGTACAGTCCGAGGATCTTCGCCGCGTTGGCGGAGGTGATGTCAACAAAGCGGTTCAGATCAAGCCCGCGTTTGGCCACCCCTTCGGTGTACGCGACAGCCATGCGCATCTCGACGCCGGCATGGCCGCCGGTGGCGTCAAGAATGGTCTTGCCGCGGGTCTTCACTTCGAGGTCGGTGCACACTCCGTCTGTCGCCAGGGTGCTGAGCGAGCCCTCGAGCAGCGATTCCCACATGGAATCGCGGTCGGTCTCCGATTTCAACGACGGGTAGGTGTGATAGATCGCGCCGTTCTTCTGTTTGTAGTCCTCGGCCGTGAAGTACGCGTAGTGCGGGAGGATCTCGCCGTAGACCGCCTGACCCCGGCCGCGTGCCTCGCGGATGGCGTCCACGCCCTCGCGGGCGCTGACGTGCATGAGGTAGATGGGCGCTCCGACGTGCTCGGCGAGCGTGATGACCCGCTGGAAGGACAACTTTTCCGAGAGGTTGTTATGGGCGTGGTGCATGTTCTCCAGCCCGATCCTGCCTTCGCGCTGCAATTGCTTGTAGGCGTACATGACGATGTCGTCGTCCTCGGCGTGCACCGCCAGCATCGCCCCGGCCTGGGCGGTTTGTTGCATGAGCCCCCACATATTGCCGAGGTCCGTCTTCTGCTTGGGGCGCGTCGGGGTGGTGTTGGTCATCCAGACCTTGTAGCTTCCATGGCCGGCCGCGACGGCGTCGGGAATCTGTTCAAGTACTTCGAACGGAATTTCCGGCTCCTTGAACGTGCCGTGCAGGGCGTAATCGGTGTAGCTCGACCCGGCCCACTCCGCCGATTTGCGGGCGAAGGACTCCGAGAGCTCATCGCCGGGCTGCCAGTGCGCGAAGTCCACCAGGGTGGTGGTGCCGCCGTAGATGGCACCTTCGCTCACCCGGTCGGGGCCAAAACACTTGATTCCACTTTCGGCCGCCGTCGGGAGGACGGAGTTGGTGTGGACATGCGGATCCACGCCGCCGGGGACAACCAATTGGCCCCGGAGATCGACTGTACGTATTCCTACCTCGGTGGGGCCGAGGCCGGTCTCGCGGAGGGACACAATCTTTCCCCCCGCAATGCCGATGTCCAGGGTTTTGGCGCCGGACGGGGTAACGACCAGGCCGTTGGAGAGAACGAGATCAAGCATCAGGGGGTCGCGCCTTTCAAAGTTGGTAACGGTTCAGGAGTGGTGAGCGTTCAGGGAAAACGGAGCGGACGTGAAGTAGCTGGCGGCGAGGGAGACTTTGACCGAGGCGCGTGCATTGACGAGCTGGGACACGGAAACATCTGCGGCTGCGCTCATCAGCATCGCTGTCTTCTCACGCGTCCACTTCCGGTCCGCCTGCAGGAGTTCGAGCATGTCGTCGAGCGCCAGCCGCGCGGCGTCGTCGAGCGTCTCCCCGTCGCCGATCGTGATGACGGAACCCCCGGACAAGACCACCGGCCGTTTGACGGCGACCCCGGGCAAGACGTGGCAGGAGAGGACAACGCTGCCCTCGACCTCGACGGCGGTAAGGGAGCACTCGCCGTCGCCCTGTACCGCATGAAGGTCGCCGGCATAGAGCAAAGCGTTGGCGCTCTGCACGGGCAGGATCACGGCGGAACCGGCGGTGACGTCCTTGCAGTCCATGTTGCCGCCGTGCGATCCGACGGTGCTGGAGTTGGGATTATCCTCCGCAGGTGCAACACCGATCTTGCCGATCATCGGGCGGATGGGAATCCGGATGTCGTCGTCGAACCGGACACTCCCGTCCGCAATGTCGACAACCCGGCCGGACCGCCCCAGTCCGCCGGTGAAACCGCCGCGCCCGGGAAGCGTGACCATGGCACCCCGGTCCGCTATCCGGATCTCGTGGACGTCAATGCGGAGCGTGTCCCCGGGGTTGACGCCTCGCACCGCGACCGGCCCGGTCACGGGGATGGACAATTTCTCGTACTCCCCGGTGCTCTCGAAAAGGCCGCCGGTCAGCAGGCTCCTGGCCCCGAGGGAGAACTGCTCGCCCTGGCCGACTTCAATCACGGGGGCGGCGTCGCGGTCAAAGGATCCCGCCGCCGATTCATGGCTTGCGTGGAGCATGTTCAGCATGGTGCCCCTTTCGTTTGAGGCGGTGGATGAAGCTATGCGGTGGGGTAGACGGGCTGTGCCCACTTTTGATCGGCGGCTGCGCGTCCGACGACGGCCTGCCGGTAGGCGTGCTGCAGTTTCCGGGTGAGTTCGCCGGCACTACCGTCGCCGATCGGCGTGCGGTCCACGGACGAGACATGGTTGATTTCGGCGGCGCTGCCGCACACGAAGATTTCGTCGGCCGAGTAGAGTTCCGTCCGGTCGATCGCCCGGATGTCGACCTCGACGCCGAGGACGTTGCGTGCCAGATGCAGGACGCTGTCCCGGGTGATCCCCTCCAGGATGCTGTCCGTTGCCGGGGGAGTGCACAACCGGCCTTGGCGGACCATGAACACGTTGTAGCCGGCACCTTCGGCAACGTGGCCGTCCTCGGTCAACAGAAGGGCTGCGTCGTACCCGTTGCGCCGGGCCTCCAGCATGGCAAGGCGTCCGTTTTGGTAATTGGCGATCGATTTGACCCGGGGCGGCATGGAGCGATCGGACAAACGGGCCCAACTGCTGATCTGAACATCCAGTCCGCTGGCCCCGAAATAGTTGCCCATGGGGATGGCCGCCATGAAGACGCTAACGGGACCGGTGTCCTCCGGCTTGCCATCGCTCGAGTCGACGAATACTTGTGCGCGCATGTGGAGGTTCCCGCGCAGCCCGTTCGCACGCACCAGACCGAGCAATTGTTCACTCAAGACGCCAATGTCGCGCGGCCCGTCGATTTCCACTACCCGCATCGAGTCAATCAAGCGGCGCATGTGGTCGGCCACCCGGAAGGCGTAGAGCTGCTGGTCCTCATCACTCCAATAGGCGCGGAACCCTTCGAAGACGCCGACGCCGTACTTCAACGTGGTGCTCAGGACATGGAGCTTGGCATCTGCGTATTCCACCAGTTCGCCGTCACGGAGCAGGTAGCGAACGCTGGGCTCGAAGGCGGGTTCCTTGGTGTCGGTCACAGTTGCGGATTCGCTCAGATTGGTCATTGTTGTCTCCAAAACGTGTTCGGAAAACAGATCAGTGGCTCGGCTTCACACCAAGTTTGCCATCCGTCTTCATCTTACTGTTGGCGTTGTCACCATAATGAAGACGCTTGATGATCCTGTCAACAGTGACCATTGACACACAATCAAAGACTTCAATAAAGTGATGAAACTTCGATATGCAAATTCTCGGCATGATGTCGAGTGGCTGGAGCCCTGGATGCGCCAGTCAAAAGAAGGCCTTCACCTACACCCGTCAACCGGATCGAGTGCCAATTGAGTGAAACTACGACAGCCGAGTCCCGGACTCCGGTGACGTCCCTGGGCGGACGTGCGTCGAGCTGGGCCAAGCAAGGCAGGGCCTGGGCGTACAAGCGATCAGGGATGGTCCTCGCCGTCGTCGCCGCGGGGATCATTGTGGCGCTCCCGCTTGCGGCGATTTTTCTCCACCTTCCCCAAAACCCGCTGCAACCGGACGTGGAATCCATGGCCCTGGCTCCCAACTCCGTTCATTGGTTCGGCACGGACGGCAACGGCATGGATGTGTTCTCCCGGACGATTGAATCGGCGAGGCTCGACCTTCCCATTTCGCTGGCGGCGACGGCCATTGCCCTTGTCATCGGCGTTCCATTGGGCCTCTTCGCTACTACCGGCGTGGCGGGCGAGGCGATAATGCGCGTAGTCGACGCCTTCGCAGCCCTCCCCATCATCGTGATTGCCGTGGTGTCCATCCAGCTCATGGGCGGCGGAGCCACCGACGTCATCCTCGCCATCGCCCTTGTTGCGGCTCCGCGCTTTGTCCGCTTGTCCCGCGCTGCGGCGATTTCGCTCCGCTCGTCACGGTACGTAGAGGCAGCGGTGGCCATCGGGTGCTCGCCCATCCGCGTTGCCTTCAACCACATCTTCAGGAACGCCTACGGTGTGATCCTCGTGCAGGCCACGCTGACCACGGCCGGCGCCCTGAGCACGATTGCCGCCTTGAACTTCCTCGGCGTCGGGGTCAAGCCGCCCCAGCCAAGTTGGGGCGCGATGATCGAAGACGGCGTGAGCATGCTCATCCGGGGTCAGTGGTGGGCAGTCGCCTTTCCGGCGCTGGCCCTCCTCCTGGTCATCGGCTCGCTCAACATCATCGCCGGTGCCATTGAGGACAAGATGGAACGAGTGGAGCACACCCGATGAACAAGACCCTCCAAGTCCGGGAACTCGAAGCCGAGTTCCATACTCCCCGGGGTGTGGTCCGGGCGTTGCATGGCGTTTCCTTTGAGGTGCAGGACAACGAGATTGTCGGGATCGTCGGCGAATCCGGCTCTGGCAAATCGACTGTGGTCCGTTCCATCACGAAGCTGTTGATGCCGCCGGGCAAGGTGTCTGCGGGCAACATTGACTTCTCCGGACGCAGCCTGCTGGACCTGCCCGAAAGGGAAATGCGTCGAATCAGGGGCAAGGAGATCGGATTCATCGCCCAGAATCCGTTCAGCGCCCTCAACCCGGTGACCCGCATCGAAAAGCAGTTTGCCCATATCGCCAAGGCGCACGGAGTGAAGGTGGATGCCTCCGAGCGCAGCCGCGCATTGCAGCTGTTGGAATCGACCGGCGTCCGCGATCCGGAACGCGTCATGCGCGGCTACGCGCACGAACTGAGCGGCGGCATGGCGCAGCGCGTCGTCATCGCCATGGCCCTCTACCTCAACCCGCAGCTCGTGATCGCCGACGAGCCGACGACGGCGCTCGACCTCACCGTCCAGCGCCAGGTCCTGGATACCCTTCGCCGCCTGACGGTCGGGAGCGGCCGCTCGATGCTGATCGTGACCCATGACCTCGGGGTGGTGGCCTCCTACTGCAACCGCGTCCTTGTCATGTATCGAGGAAACATCGTGGAACAAGGACTCGTTGACGACGTTTTCGTCCGTCCGCAGCATCCTTACACGATCTCCCTGCTCAACTCCGTGGTGCGCCCCGAAGACGAGATGCAATACGTTCCGGAGAGCGCCGGTGGCCCGGACTCGGCCGAACCGGAAACGCCGGACCCCTCGGAGGCCCAATTGTCCGAAGCCCGGAGGTCGTGAGATGCCGCTCCTTGAACTCGTGGAACTTACGAAAATTTTCCGCACTCCCCATGGAGAAGCCCGTGCCGTGGATGGAATTACCCTGTCCGTGGAAGCCGGCGAGACGCTCGGCATCATCGGCGAAAGTGGTTCCGGCAAGTCGACGCTTGGCCGACTCATCCTGAGACTGACCGAACCGGATTCCGGATCGGTCGTCATCGAGGGGCAGGACGTGTTGGCCCTCGGCCGGGGCGAACTCCGCCGGAAGCGGCGCCATTGGCAGATCGTCTTCCAGGAACCCTTCGCCTCATTGAATCCGCGCCTGACGATCCGGCAAATCGTCGAGGAGCCGCTCATTGTCGCCCGGATGGGCGATCGTGCCGAGCGGCGCTTGCGGGTCCTGGCGACC
Source organism: Arthrobacter sp. efr-133-R2A-63 (assembly GCF_030209795.1). NCBI lineage: Bacteria > Bacillati > Actinomycetota > Actinomycetes > Micrococcales > Micrococcaceae > Arthrobacter > Arthrobacter sp. efr-133-R2A-63. The sequence continues at coordinate 56,847 of NZ_JARVRG010000009.1, forward strand.
TTGGAAGAAGTCGGACTCTCGGCCGATTTCATGGACCGGCGCCCGGCGAACCTGAGCGGAGGGCAGCAACAGCGCGTAGGAATCGCACGCGCCTTGGTCACGAATCCCAGTCTGGTGGTCCTTGACGAGCCAACGTCCTCGCTGGACCTGACCATCCGGGCCTCGATCCTGCGTACCCTCGCGCGACTCAGGGCTTCCCGGGGCCTCACCTATGTATTCATTTCGCATGACATCGAAACCGTGCGGCATTTCTGTTCCACGGTGGCTGTCATGCATCGCGGGAAAATCGTCGAAGTCGGCCCCACCCGGGACGTCTTGATCGCCCCGCAGCACCCCTACACGCAATCGCTCATTTCCGCCGCGTTGCCTGTGGTTCCCTATTCCGCCGCCGTTGGCACTACGAATTCCCAGGGACAGACTTCATGATCCGCTACATCATTTCAAGGCTCCTGCTTGCGGCCTTACTGCTGTGTGGCCTCATCACCCTCAGTTTTGGCCTCGTATCCCTTCTTCCCGGAGACCCGGCGGTGGCCCTTTTGGGTGAATACGCAACTCCGGCAGACGTCGCACGCATCCACGCGGAACTTGGACTGGACCTGCCCTTCTGGGACCGCTATCTCGGCTATATGTCCAGGACCCTGAGCGGCGACCTTGGCCATTCCCTCTTCACGGGCAGTTCGGTATCCAGTGAAATCCTGACCCGGCTCCCCAATACCTTGGTCTATTTGGTCCCGGGACTCGTCCTGGCCCTGATCATCGGCATGGCGAGTGGAACGTTCGCGGCCTATCGCTACCGGCGCTTTGCCGACAAGGCCTTCACCTTCTGGATATCCATCCTTATGGCCATGCCGGAATTCGTGCTGGCGCTCGTGTTGTTGTTTGTTTTCTATCAACAGCTGCGGATCGCGCCCGCGCCGATCGGGATGCTCTCAAGTACGCAAATCACTCCGCCGCACGTCACAGGATCAATCCCTGTCGACGCGATAATTGCCGGCCAGTGGGGAACATTTTCGTCCATACTTGGCCGCGCCGTCCTTCCCATCGTGACGATGGGCTTGTTCTTCGCCGCCCCGTTCGGAAAGACAGTGCGCTCAGGGCTCTTGCAGGTGCTCCAATCACCTCAAATCGAGTTCGCGAGGGCCTGCGGACTGCGTCCTGCCCAGGTCTTCCGATATGCCCTCAGCGACATCCGCGGGTCACTCATGACTTACTTGGTACTTCTTTTCGCCGCGTCTCTTAGTGGGGCGGCCATTGTCGAAAGTGTTTTTTCCTGGCCTGGAGTGGGCGGTTGGTCACTCGACGGTGTGCTCAAAGGCGACGTGCCCGTCATTCAAGGCTTCGTCCTCATCATGGGATCCACAAGCTTGCTTGGCTACGTCCTTCTCGATGCCTTGATCACCCTTCTGGATCCCCGCACTCGCAGCAAAGCCGTGGCCGGACGCCGTCAGAAGCGCTTGGCCGAAACACCGGCAGCCATCTCCTAGTAATCGCTTAGCCACCTCCCGAGAAGTCTTGACAGACATCTCCCGACTTCAATAGATTGAAGATATGTTCACTAAAGTTCATGAAGATAAAGTTATCGCCCTCGGTGGAACCATTCCGCTTGACGGCCGCGTGAGCTGGGTACCGGTCGGAGCAACCGGCTTCCAGCCGTCGAATTGCTATCTCCTCAGCGAGGGCTCCGGCCGGTTGCTGGTCGACACCGGGCTCGCAGTCCACAGCCAGGAAATCCTCGATGACCTGGTGGAGTTGCTCGACGACGACGGCCGGCTCTCCATGTTCTTCACGCGGAGCGAGATGGACTGCGTTTCGAACCTGGAACCCATTGCCGGAAAATTCGACATCGAGCGGCTCTTCACCGGCGGTGCCATCAACCCCTTCGATGCCTTCGATGACCTCAGCCGGCTCGCACTCAGGGGCCGTCGGCAGCAGATCGACCAGAAGGGGGAGGGCGGAGATTCCATGGCCCGCACTCCGGAGATCGAGGTGGCGCCGGGACGTCGCTTGACCATCGAGTCGCCCCTCCTGCGGCTCCTCCCGACCTTCTGGGGTTGGGACGCGAATACCGGAACAATCTTCACCTCAGACACCTTCACCCATGGCACCATGGCGAGTCCGGACGGTTCCCGCATCATTGGCTCGATCACCCAAGACACCACCACCGCCGAGCAAGTCGCCGAGCACCTCTACGCGAAATATGAGTGGATCCCGCGGGCCACATGCGAGCCGCTCCGGGAATGGCTCGCCGACAAGTTCGAGACCCTGGACCCCGAGACGATCGCCCCTTCCCGCGGTTGCGTCATCCGCGGGCGTGAACTCGTCCGCCGGCACCTCGATTTCATGCTCGCCGCATTGGCACCGGAAAAGGCTTAGGAGGATTCCCATGGAAGAACTAGTAGAAACTATGAGCCGCGACCTTCCGCGTGAGGTAGCCGACGGCGTCACCTGGATGAGTTCCTGCCTGCCGTTCCACCTCCAGGACCGCGTAATCCACGGGCACACCTCCACGTACCTCGCGCAGGGGACCGAGTCGTCGATCCTCATTGACACGGGCAACCCCTCCAGCTGGAACATCATTTCGGAAACCCTCGACGGTTTGCTGGGGGACAAGCCGCTGACCTACGTGTTCCCGACCCATCCGGAGCTTCCGCACACGGGAAACCTTCCCCGCCTCGTCGAGAAGTACCCCGACATCATGGTTGTCGGCGACATCCGGGACTACCACCTCTTCTACCCGCAGATCGTGCCCAACCTTCACGCCCGGGTTCCCGGGGACAAGGTAGATCTCGGCGGCGGATACGAGTTCGTGATCGTTGAGGCCATGATCAGGGACCTGCCGAATACCCAATGGGGCTTCGTCCCGAAGTCGGGCGTGCTCTTCACGGCCGACGGCTTTTGCTACATGCACCGCCCGGAACTCGATGATGAGGATCCGGTGCACCTCCCCGGCGAATGTGGCCTGACAACAGATGAACTCTCGGCACCCATCGCGGTCGAGAACGCGGCCTTCTTTACCGGCAGCGCGTTGTACTGGGCCAGATTCGCCAATGACGCCGACCAGGTTTACGACCGTGTCGGCAAGCTGATGGACGACCTTGGGGTCAAGATCGTAGCGCCCACCCACGGCAACGTGATCACCAATATTCCGGAGGTGGCGCCCATCATCCGGGCCGGCCACAAGCACGCCTACCGTTACTAATCCACTGCCCACATCAGCAGCGCACTACTCGTAAAACGTCCTTTCCCTCTGTACAGAAATTGGAACCAGGCTTATGAAGAATTCGCGTTTATTGCTCGGCTGGGTCGCAGCCGCGGCAGCTGTGTCGCTCACCGGATGCGGGGGAGCCACTCCCACCGCGGCGGTGGCCAAGCCGGAGTCGGTCGTCATCGCAGTCGGCGCCCTCCCGGACAGCCTCACCCCCGCCCCTTGGGGCGGCAGTGCATCGCACGTGGTGCTCAGTGGCCTCGGTTCCCAGTTGCTGGAGTACAAATCCGGCGCGACGGATGACCAATCATGCTCGACGCCGTCTACCGCGGTCACCGGTCGGCTCGCCGAGAGCGCCGCACCAGCACCGGACGGCAAGGGTGTCATCGTCAAGCTACGGAAGCTGACGAGCCAATTTGGAAACACACTCTCGGCCGAAGACGTGAAATGGAGCCTGGCGATCGGCATGGTCCGGCAGCCCGTCATGAAGGGGACGCTCAAGAGCAGCGGATTCAACGTGGACAACCTCGTCACCGTGATCGATGACCGCACTGTGGAACTCAACACCTTGGGTATGACGTCATACACGCTCGAGTCACTTCAGAACAATCTCTTCTACATCCACGACAGCAAGGAAGCGAAACTTCACGTCACCCCGGATGACCCCACGGCCAACAAGTGGCTCTCGAAAAACCTGGCCGACTACAGCGGGTGGAAGCTCGAGGAGTTTACTCCCGGTACGTCCCTGACGGTGACCGCTGACCCGAACTGGGGCGGCGACCGGGGCTCGGTGAAGAGGGTTGTGGTCAAGGCTGTTCCCGACACCGCTACCCGGACCCAATTGGTGAAGACGGGCGAGGCCCAGATTGCCAACGGCTTCGAATATGACCAATACAGCTCCATGACGGGCGTCAGTGGAGTCAGTGTCCTTAAGTGCACCAGCCAGACCCGCGACACGATGATGTTCAACACGAAGACCGGTCCGCTGGCTGATGAGAAGGTTCGCCAGGCAGTTTCCATGGCGATCGACCGTGCTGCCTTGGCCAAGGGCGCCTACGCCGGCCTCGCGGACCCCGCGGGCTCGATCTTTCCCACGGTGAAGGATTCGCCCACCTACAAATACGACCCCGACGGGGCCAAGAAGCTGCTCGCTCAGACCCAGTACGCGAACGGTTTCCCGCTGACGCTAAGCTACAGCGTAAGCCGCCCGGGCCCCGTCGCGAAGAGTTCAGCCGTCCTCATCCAATCGATGTTGGCTAAGGTGGGCATCACGGTGCAGCTGTTGAACGTGGCGAGCCCGACCGACTTCTCCTCGGCGCTCATTGACGGCCGCTTCCAGGCAGTCCTGTACTCAGAGCCGATCGTCATTGCCGATCCCGCGTTCTACACCTACGCGTTCTACTCCACGGGAGCTCCGAGCAACAGCACCGGATGGTCCAATCCTGAATTCGACGCCACCCGGACTCAGCTGGCCGCTACCCCGAGCACCAATACGGACCAGCGGGCAGCCCTGCTCAAGAAGATGGCCGGACTGGTGGACCAAGGCGCTCCGATCCTTTCCCTGGTGGAGGTCCGCAACCTGATCGTCAAGCAGGACACCTTGACGGGCGCGGTCCCGCTCACCAACGACCAGGTGTATTTCGCCGGTCTGGGCAAGTAGCAACCCCAAGAAACACTTGGTTCTGGCCGGCGGGCGACCGCCGGCCAGGACTCACCCGACCCCGGATCCGCTTTGACCCCAGATCCCCTGAAGGAAGAAAGCCATGATTGAAATCTGCGGCAAAACCGTCCGCGACACCCTCGAGGAACTGCTCGATCCCGCCACCACGGCCCTGGTTGTCATCGACATGCAGGTAGGAGCTGTTTCGCACGGAGGCGCAATCGGGGACTCCGGGCATGACATGAGCATGATGCCGTCCGTTGTCGAAAAATGCGGGCGGGCCATTACCGCGGCACGTGCCAATGGGGTACCGGTTTTCCACATTCGCGTCGAGAACCTTCCCGACGGCGCGAGCTCCCCGGCCGCTTGGCTGCGTGCACTCTATACCGCGGCGAACGGACGCCCCATAGACCTCGGCAAGCTCAGTGCCAAAGGCGACCCCGCGACGGAATTCTGCGGACCCTGCATGCCCGAAGACGGGGAAGTCGTGATCACCAAGCGACGCCCGAGCGCCTTCATCGCCACCGAACTTGCCCTGCTGCTGCGCAGTCAAGCGATTGAATCGGTGGCGCTCGTAGGCGTTTCCACCGGTGGCTGCGTGGAAGCAACCCTGCGCGACGCCGTGCACAACGACTTCTACGCTGTGCTGCTCGAGGACGCGGTGGGAGCCTACGACACGGTGGTGCACGACGCCGCGTTGACCGTCATGCGGGCCCGGCACGACGTCTGCACCCTCGATGAAGCAATTGCTGTCTGGGAGACAGCCAGCACCTCCTGAACCATCCGGATCCAGGGGAAGGAGTGACAATGCGCGGTTTACTGAGCGGCCGGATCCACCGGGTCGGCGGAGACATCGAACTGGACGAGCGCGTGAGCTGGTGCCCGCCCGGCGTTCGGCGTACGCAGGCGATGAACAGCTACCTGCTCAGGGGGCCGTCCGGTTCGGTGCTGGTGGACACCGGGATTCGCCTTCACCAAGAGGAGATCATCGAACAGCTTGACCGGCTGCTCTCACCCGGAGAGCCGTTATCCATTGTCCTCACCCGGACCGAAATGGAATGCTGCCTCAACATCCCGGCGATCGAGGAGCACTTCGCGGTTGGCTCGGTCTGGTACACCGGCGGCATCACGGTGCCCCGTTCGAAGGCCGAATCCAAGCGGATTGCCGTGGATCCTGGGACATCAAGGCGTGTAGAAGTGCTGGATGGAGTCGTCGTCGAACTCATCTCACCGCTGCTCAGGCTCCTGCCGACGCTCTGGGTCTTCGATCCGGAATCCGGCGGGCTCCTGACCTCGGATGCGTTTACCCACGGCGGGAGCGCCGAGCTGGAGACCCGCGAGGGACTCCGGAAATTCCGCTGGCTCACCGGGGCGGATACCGGGCCCATCGCCAGGAATATCAGGGACATCTTCCGGGACCGCGAAGTCCGCGCCGTCGGCCCCGGCTACGGGGCTCCCTTTGTTGGCGCGGACGTGTGCCTTGCGCAAGCTTCGGAGCTTGCGTGGGCAATCGAGGAGATGGGGATCCAGTGAAGAACGATGCGGTCGATCTCCGATGGCTTGCCGACGGAACCTACTGGCTGGGTGGGTGCCTTTCGGCCAACGCCCAGGGGCAGGAAGTCCACTACCACGTGTCCTCCTACCTGGTGGTGGGTTCCAAAGCGACGCTCTTGGTGGACACCGGGGATCCGGCTCACCGGACCCTCCTTCTTGCCCAGCTGGAATTGGTTCTCGATGGACGGCCCTTGGATTATGTCTTCCCGACCCATCCCGAGATCCCGCACGCCGGGAACCTTCCTGCCCTGCTTGACAGGTATCCCGAGGCGCTCGTGGTGGGTGACGTCCGCGATTATCAGCTGCATTTCCCGGAATACCGCTCCCGGTTCCGGACACAGGCGGCTGGCAGCCGGATCGATCTCGGAGACCGTGAGTTCCGCTTCCTCCCGGCTTTCATCCGGGACCTGGAGAACACCCTTTGGGGCCACGACGACGCCGCCCGGATGATGTTCGTTTCGGACGGCTTCTCCTTTATCCACGATGTCCCCGCTCTAGGCGGAGACGTGGACGCAGAGGAGGACGACGAACCGGTCCATCTTCCGGGCCAATGCCGCTTGTTGTCGGGCGAGATGCCTGTACCTCCCACCGTGGACCAAGCGGCGTATGGCACGGGCCGGGCTCTTTACTGGACGAAGTTCGTGGACGTCAGCGATGCCTTCGAGGCGATCGAAGCGGTACTGGACACGCTTCCCACGAAACTGATCGGCCCGGCTCACGGCAACGTGATCGACGACGTCGACGGAATGCTCAGGACGTCACTGGCCGCGCACAGAAAGGTCTATGCGGAAGGCCACTGATTGTATAGTGAAATTTGATTCAATATAATGAATTCAAGAAACTCGACGCTTCGATTGGTAGCGACGAACGGCAAGGAGTGAGTCAATGCGAGACCTCATTGGATACGGGGAAAACCCCCCGGTCGTGACGTGGCCGAATGGTGCAAAGGTGGCCATCTCCATGGTCATCAACTACGAGGAAGGCGCGGAGAGCTCCATAGAAGCCGGTGATGAAAACGATGAGGACGTCACGATTTTCGGTGGCTGGTCTTCGGATCCGGGCCGGCGGAGCTTGATGAAGGAATCCTTCTTCGAGTACGGCAGCAGGGTGGGTATCTGGCGCTTTTTGGCTTTGCTCCGTGACTACAACGTCCCCGCGACATTCATGGCGTGCGGCGCAGCCCTGGAACGAAACCCCGAGGCCGCCCAGGCGATCGTCCGCGATGGACACGAGATTTGCGCGCACGGCTATAAATGGCGCGGAACCGTCGGGATGACTCCGGCCGAAGAACTCGCCGAAATCCGTGCCTGCGTGGAGGCGATAGAGGGAGTCTCGGGTATCCGGCCCGTGGGTTGGTACGTCCGCGAGGGAATCACGGAGAACACCCGCGCGATCCTCAAGGACGAGGGCTTTCTCTATGACTCGAATTCCTATGCGGACGACCTGCCGTACTTCGTCTCCGCCGGGGAATCCCGCCACCTCGTTGTCCCTTACTCGGGCGACACGAATGATGCGAGGTTTTGGGGCCCGGGAAGCCTCGGAACCGCGGATGATTTCTTCAACGTACTGAAGGACAGCCTCGACTGCCTTCTGATCGAAGGGGAAACCGTGCCCAGGATGATGTCTGTGGGAGTGCACTTGCGCATCGGCGGGCGGCCGAGCGTCGCCTTGGGGGTCAGGCGCTTCCTGGAGTATGCCCGTGCTCGGAACGATGTCTGGTTTGCCACAAGGGAGGAAATTGCCCGATGGTGGATCGCCAACCCGCCTGCCGCCGGCCAGCTCGAAGCAGCGTACGAAGGCCGCGCGTGAAGACGTCAATGCCGCGAGAAAGGACTCCGATGGCCACGGATATTTCACGCCTGGTCCACAACGTGGATGAACAAGGCTTCACGGCGCTGGAGAAAACAGGACTTCGCGGACAAAGGGACCAAGGCCTCGTCTCCACGCTCATCTCGCGTGACCTGAGCGGCTCCGACGATCTGTGCGTCAGTTGGGGCAGGATCCTCCCCGGGCAACATCACTTGTGCCATCACCACCCCGATGCCTCGGAATTCTACGTGGTCATTTCGGGCGAGCCCCTCGTCCATCTGGGCGATGCCGAGTACCGGGCCAAGCCTGGCGATGGCATCTACATTCCCCGAGGCACCACCCATGGCATTACCAACGACGGCGACGACGACGTGAACATGGTTGTCGGCGTCAGCAAGCCCGCCGACTGGCAGTTCGTGGCGGACGAGTGATGGCGGCGCCATCGCTGGTCCGCCAGGTCGGACTCATTACGGCCGAGCCGACTCCCACGCTGTTGTCCGTGGCTGCCTACCGAAACCTGGATTTCGTGGTCCTCGACGCAGAGCAGACAACGTTGACGCTGCAGCAATGCGCGGATGCGGTGCAGCGGCTGTCCGGCGCCAATACCCGGGTCGCTGTCCGTGTCCCTGACCTTGATGACATGACCCTGGTGGCGTTCGCCAACACCGGCGTGGACGAGATTGTCCTGCCCAGGGTGCGGCATCCGAAAGAACTTGAACGGGCTCACCGGGCGACGAGGTTCGGTCCTCACGGGTCCAGGCCGAAACAGGCTTCCTTCGCCTCGGCGTTTGGTGCGGACTATTCGCTGGAGCCCCGGCTCACGGTGCTTTTTGAGACAACGGAGTCCGTCGATGCCGTCGAGGATTTCGTGGCTTTGGAGTGTTTCGACGGCGGCTGGGTGGGTCCCACGGACCTTGCCGGCGAATTGCTGAAACAAGGGAGGCCGGGGGCGGTCCCCCTCGAAGAATCCGTCCAGCGCGTCGTCGATATCCTCGGGGCTGCCGGCCAAAGCGTGGGCCTTCCCGCGGCCGACATTGCCAGTGCCGGTGATGTCCATGCCCGGGGCGCCGATCGGGCCGCGGTGTATTGGGAGCGGGAGCTTGCCTCGAGGATCGCGCAGCTGGCTGATGCCGTCGCTCCCGAGACGCGCGTGACGAGGTGTTAGTCCCAAAAATGAGCCGCGTGGTTCTTCTGCAGCGACACCGATGCTGGCATGCTGTGACGATGAAGACGGGCTCGACGCCGGAGGATCCTGCCAGGATTCTTCGTTTAGTTGACGATTCTTCGATATACTGATGAGTGCTGAAACACTGAGGAGCTGTATTGGGAAGCACGGAAGTTGTTAAAGTCGACGACGATGACACTCTGCACCGCAACCTGTGGATCACCCACTTGGGCGCCATGCTCAAGGAGCAGCGTGCCGGGCGATTCACGGTGGAAGAGTTGGCCGACCGGGCCGGTGTGAGCGCCGGCCTGATTAGCCAGATCGAGCGCGGTATCGGTAATCCGTCATTCGCCACGCTCCTTCGCCTGGCCAATTCCCTCGGGGTGCCGCTGGCGAGCATGTTCACCGACCCCAGCGAGACGCAGAACCACATGCTGGTGCGCCGAGCCGATCGCCGCCGCATTGAGATTCCTTCCCAAGGGATCGTCATGGAACTGATCGTGCCCGATGCAGACCGGAAGCTTGGCGTCATCAACATGACTATCCCTGCGCATTTCGACGGCGCAGAGGTTCCGCACTCGCACGAGGGTGAGGAATGTGTTGTTGTCCAGACCGGCACGCTCGTGGCGAGCGTCGGCGGGCAGGAATTCACCTTAGGCGAGGGCGACAGCCTGACCTATGACGCAACCCTGCCGCATTGGTGGAGCAACCACACGGACACCGCGGCAGTCATGGTGGCGATCTCGACGCCGCCGTCGCTGGGTAAGTCCCATTGACGAACCGCCCGCCCGGCCCCTCTTCCCGCTTGGGGATGCTTGTGCCGTCGTCGAACTCCAACGCGGAGTCGCTGACTTCCGATATCCTGGCCGGATCGCCGGACGTCGGGGTCCACTACAGCCGTTTCCGGCTCCCGGCAGACCTCGATGACCGCATCGATGCGAAGGTTCTCGGCGATGCGCCGTCACTGCTCAGCGATGCGGAGCTGGATGCCATCGCGTTCCACGGAACGTCGGGTTCCTGGACCGGCCTCGAAGGGGACCGGGCACTCGCCGAATCATTGACGGCGGCCACCGGTGCGCCGGCCACCACCGCATCCTTGGCTCTTGTGGCCGCACTCGACGCGCTCGACGCCGGACGGGTCGCCGTCGTTTTTCCCGGCCCCGCGAGCATCATGGCGCTTATTGAACGTGAGTACGCCGCCAGCGGCCTCGAAGTAGTCCGCTCCTCGGTGCCCATGACGTCAATGTCCAACCCGGAAATCTCGAGATTGTCCGGCGCGGAAATCGGCGCGCTGATGAGGCCCGCGTTTGGCTCCGACGTCGATGCCGTCGTCTGTATTGGGACGAACCTTCGCTCGGCCTATCTGGCGGCCGGCTTCGAATCCGAATTCGGAGTGCCCGTCGTCGACAGCGCAACAGCGACCCTGTGGCATCTCCTCCGGCTGGCCGGAACTGCGCGCCGGATCACGGGATGGGGCGCGCTGCTCGCTAGCGCCTAGGGCTCGTTGTGAGCAGCCAGGCCTGGATGATCTGCGATCGGGTTGCAATCCACGCCGGGCTGCTGCCCGCATGGGACAGGAACGTGTCCAGGGCGGCTGCGTAGGCAGGCCGGCCAATAAGGCGCGGGTGGAGGCCCACGTTCATGACGGACGGGCCGGGCCTGCCGTCAGTGAGCATCATGTCCAGCGTGCCGCACAATTGGCGGGCGAAAGCGGTGGCCGTGGGGAACTGCCTGAAGAGGCCCGAGTCGTTGGTGTCACCGGCGTAGGGCAACACCGGCAACCCGGCTCCGTCCTTCCCCGCGTTGTCCATCCCGGTTCCAAAATGCGGCAAGTCATCGTTGAAGCAATTGGACTCATACGTGAATCCAGCGGCGGCGAGAGTGTCCCGCGTGCCCGGGTTGAGTCCGTCTCGGGAGTACCAGCTCGTGGGCGGAACGCTGGTGCTCTTGGAGATCGAGTCGCGGGACGCGGCAATGAGCGCGCGCTCCTCCTCGGGAGCGAGCCCGGCGTGCGTGTCCCAGTTGTAGCCGTGGTCGGCAATTTCATGGCCATCCCTGACGAGCGCAGCCGCGATCTGCGGGTTTTGCTCGAGTGCCGTGGCGCAGCAGAAAGCGGTTGCTCTTGCGTCGTGGTGCCTCAAAATGCGCAACACCCGCCAAATGCCTGCCCTGGATCCGTATTCGAAAGCCGATTCCAGCGTGAGGTTCCGGACCGTAGGGTGGGCGGGGTGCTTGATCCAGTGGGCGCCAAGATCGTCTGCAGGTCCTCCGCGGGCGATGCTGCGCTCGGCTCCGTCTTCGACATTGATGACCACGGACACGGCGACGCGCGCACCGCCAGGCCAGCTGAACTCCGGTGGATGTTCGCCGTAGCCTACGAAATCCCGAGCGGTGGTGGGGAGTGGCACTGTGGAATCTCCTCTGTCCTTATACCCTGGTACTTGCACTCTGTGGTTATAGTGAAGATACTTCGATATTATGAACGTAATCGATAGGGAGTCGAATGTCTACGCTCATCCTCGGTGGCACCGTCGTGCCAGGTACAGGCAAGACGGTGGTCGAATCAGGAGCGGTCATCCTGCGTGACGGGCGCGTCGCCGACGTTCTTGAGCGTTGGGACCTCGATCACGCCTTCGACGGCGAGGTCATCGATGCGAGCGGATGCGTCGTGATGCCCGGTCTCATCAATAGCCACGTCCACGGGGTGACTCCGGGCCCGCTCATGCCCAGCGGTGCCCCCGCGCTGCCCGACGACGAGTGGCTGGCGAATCTTGACCGCCACCTTCTTGCGGGAACCACCACGGTGTTGAACCTTTGCGGCTTTTGCACCATGGGCCATGTCCGGGAGGCGGACCGCCGCCATGCTGTCCACGTCCGGGGAGCGACGACCTACTTGCCCGAAGCCGAGCGGGCCGCCCGTATGGCCGACGGCAGGGGGCTGCCTGCGCAGTCCGGCCACAGCACTGTGGAGAAGATGCTCGACGATGGCGCGATTGCGATCGGTGAGCTCGGCGGCGGTCAGACCCTCGGCGGGGGAGGGCAGGACCTGAGCTACATCCCTCGCGCCATTGAAAGTGCGAGCGGGGTGCGCGTGCACTCGGCGCAGGCCCGGCGCATGAAGGAAGCCGTGCTTGGCCGGTTCATCGACCCGGACGCATGCGACATGGCCGAACTCCGCGTCGCGGCCGCCGAAGCCGGCTTGGAGGGTCAGATCGAGCTCGTCGAATTGCGGAACATCATCGCGGATTCCGTGTTGCCTTCCATCGAACCGGCACTCAACGGCATCCGGGAAGGCGTCCAGGCCGCGGCGCGATATGGCGTGCCGGCGATCCTGCACAGTGCAGCCGCGACAGCTCGGGTCATGCGCGAACTGATGGATGGGGCACGCGGGATCACGTCAGGCGGCCCCAAGACGTCCGGGGCGGCGGCGAGTGTCATCGCTTCCCACGCCAACCACCCCTCGCACACTCCGGCGGAAGCCCTCGCGCTGGCCAAGCTAGGCAGGGATCGTGGCTGGTATGCCGAAGTTTCCGTTTTCGACCTCCTGCACCGTAAACAGACCGTGACCACGCGGGAGCACTGGGATGTCTTGCTCCAGGAGCCCGGACTCGTCGAGGTCCTCGCCACCGACTACGGCCACGAGGGCCATCACGACGAGCTGATCTCGGCCGTGCAGGATGTGGCCGAGCGCGGTTACCGAAACTTGGCCGGAGCGGTGGCCATGGCGACGTCGGCAGTGGCCGGGTTGATTCCGGGGATTGCGCCGAACGGTGGGCGGATTGAGCCCGGGCGCGATGCCGACGTCGTCATCGCCAGCGCTGCGGACTTCCGGGACGTACGCTTCGTCTTCGTCGGTGGCGTCTGCGTGGTGCGGGACGGTCGCCTGACTCCGGCGGCGCGCCGGTGAGCGGGCAGCTGACTCCGGAGCAGTCCGCGCGGCTCATCGAGCTGGTCGGCGAGGCGATCCAGCAAGAGGACGCCGCCGCCGTCGAACGCTCATTCAATGACTTTCAGCGCGGCATGGCCGCGTTGAGGGCCGATTTCGACCCCGGACGTTGGCAGGAAGCCCCGGAAGGTGGAGCGAATGACTGAAGCATGGGAATTGGGAATCGCCGAGGCGTCAGGGTTCCTGCGCCGCGGCGAGCTCTCGGCGGCCGAACTCGTCGAATCCGTCATCGGACGGCTTGAAGCCACGGAAGATGCAGTGCATGCCTGGGCCTACGTCGACCGGGACGGCGCTCGAAACGCGGCGCGCTCCGCGGACAATAGCGCGGCGCGCGGCGGGTTCCTCGGATTGCTCCACGGGATTCCGCTGGGTGTGAAGGACGTCATCGATGTGCGGGGGATGCCTGCTGAAGGCGGCTCGTCGGCGCTCAAGGGCCGCGTTGCGTCCGACGACGCCGGCGTGGTCCGGCACCTGCGGCGGAACGGGGCGGTGATCCTGGGCAAGACGGTGACCCATGAGTTCGCCTTCGGACAGGGAACCCCGCCGTCGAAAAATCCCTGGGGGGCGGAGCGCTACGCCGGCGGGTCCAGCATCGGTTCGGGTGTGGCCGTGGCCGTCGGGAGTGCACCGGGCGCCCTGGGCACGGATACCGGCGGATCGGTGCGGAATCCGGCTTCGGTGAATGGGCTGGTGGGCCTCAAAGCCACGGCCGGACTGGTGGACGGTTCAGGCGTGCTCAACGTCAGCCATACTCTCGACCACATCGGTCCCATCGCTCGAAGCGCGGCGGATTGTGCGGCCATGCTCCGTGGCATGGTGGGGCCGGAGAACGCGGCCCGGCTGCCGGAGATGGTGCTCCCACAGGCGATGCCGGCCCTGACCCGCGTGGCGGTGGATCGTGGCGCCTGGGCCGAGTGGGAGGTCACTCCGGAAGTGGATGCGGTCCTTGAACAGGCTTTGGTTGTTTTGCAAGGACTCGGAGTGGAGGTAGTTGAGGTGTCCCTCCCCGAACTGAAGATGGCCCTGCCCGCGAGCTTGGCGATTTCGTTGTCCGAATCGGTCGAGCACCATCGCGAACTGCTGGCCGGGAGCGCTGACAAGTATCTTCGCGGAACCCGCATCATGATCGAAACCGGTGCCTTGGTGCCGCGCGAGGACGTCCAGTTCGCGCATCAGGTGCGCTCGTATCTTCGGGCCTCCCTGCGGACTGCCATGGACAACGCAGGGGTCCAGGCCTTGGTTTCCCCGACGCTGCCGTCCATCGCGCCGATCGAAGCGGACATGTCCCATTCGCTGACCGGCTCAACGGGGAAGGATTCCCTCTCCAGCGCACTCATGATGCTCTCGCCGGCCAACCTCACAGGGATGCCCGGATTGAGCATCCCCTGCGGATTTGCCGGAGGACAGCCGGTGGGGATGCATTTCCTGGGCCGGGAATTCGCGGAGGCAGATCTCTTGGGCATCGCGCACGTCTACGAGAAACACACTTCGTGGCACGCCCGTGTGCCGGTCCGGCGCTGATCCGTAGTAGCCGTGAACTTTGTCACATAAGCTACTAGGAGAGTAGGAAGAGGTTGGCGGTGCACCCAGAGTTGCGTGGCTTGCGATTTTTCGGCGCGCGCTGGAAGGCGCGGCCCCTTGCCTCCCAGATCCTCGTGTGGTTGCTCTGCATCCTCTTTGTGACAGTCACGTTGGGCGCGCTTCTCTACACCCAGATCAGCAACCAGACCCTCGAGGACCAATACCGGCTCCGGGCGCTGGGGATCGCCACGACGGTGGCGCAGATGCCGGAAATCGTGACGTCCCTGGGGAACGGAGATCCCACGCACTCGATTCAGGCGATCGCGAGCAAGGTCCAGTCCCAGGCACAGCCGGACTACGTCGTGGTCACCGACCGGAAAGGTGTCCGGTACTCCCACCCGAATCCAAACCTCATCGGGCAGACCTTGGAAGAACCCGTCGCAGTCCTCGACGGGCAGACCCATGTCGGCATCGACAAAGGCAGCCTCGGCGACTCAGTCAACGCCAAGGCGCCGGTGCGCGCGGCGGACGGGACCGTCGTCGGGCAGGTTTCAGTGGGAATCCTGGAGACCACCGAAAGCAGCGAGCTCACCAAACAGGTGTTGCTGATTGCCGGCTATTCAGCCGTTGTGCTCGTGATCAGCGCCATGGGTTCTGCCCTGCTGGCGCGCAGGATCAAGAGGGTCACCTTCGATCTCGAACCGGTGGAGATCGCGTCCCTGTTGCAGGAGCGCGAAGCCTTGCTGCACGGCATCCGCGAAGCGATGATCGGGTTCGACGACGACGGCCGGGTCACCGTCATCAACTCCGAAGCGCGCTCCCTGCTCCACTTGGAAGAAAACGTGCTGGGGGAGAAGATCGAGGATCTGCTTCCAGCCGGGAGGCTGCGTTCCCTGTTGACCGGACAGATCAGCGGAACCGACCAGATCGTCATCACCGAGGACGCCCTGCTGGTGGTGAACCGGATGTCCGTTGCCTTGGCCGGAAGGAGCATAGGCTCGGTGGTCACACTGCGCGACCGCACCGAGGTTGAGGGGCTGGTGCGCGACCTTCGCTCTGTCGAAGGCCTCATGGAGGCCCTGCGCGCCCAGGAGCACGAGTACGCGAACCGTCTCCACGTGGTGGACGGACTCCTGGAACTCGGAGATGTGGACCAGGCACGGAATTTCGTCTCACGGATTTCGGACACCTCTCGTTCGCTGGGCGAAGGCCTGCGCTCGCGGATCGAGCCGCCGGAGCTCGCGGCTTTGCTGCTCGCGAAAATCACCGTGGCCGCTGAGCAGGACGTCACGATATCGGTCACTGACGACTCGCAGCTGCGCCAACCGTTCCTCGAAACGCAAGCGCTGCTGACGATCGTCGGGAACCTCCTCGACAACGCCGTCGAGATCCTCGCTGAGCAGCCCACGCCCCGTGAGGTGAGCATCCAGTTGGACGATTCCTCGGGCATTTTCATTTGCGTGACCGACAATGGGCCCGGTGTCCCCGCAGAATTGGTGGGCACGATCACCGCCGACGGGTTCACCACCAAGGAACCGCGGCCGGGAATGCGACGCGGGATAGGCCTTGCGCTGGTGAGCAGGATCGTTCACCGTGCAGGAGGCACCATGGATGTTTTCCCGGGCCCCGGGGGACGCTTTGAAATCTGGTTGCCGGAACCCCACATGGAATCCGAAACCCCGGTCATGACAGGAAAATCAATCGAATGATCCGTACCTTGGTGGTCGACGACGACTTCCGCGTAGCCCGCATCCACGCAAGCCGCGTGGCCAAAATCGAGGGATACGAATGCGTCGGCGAGGCCCACACCGCGGCAGAGGCCAGGGAAGCCGTGCAGCGGCTCAAACCGGACCTTCTTCTCCTGGATGTCTACCTCCCGGATGAAGACGGAATCAGCCTGTTGCGGTCCCTTCAGGGGGCCGGGGAAAAACTCGACGCCGTCATGATCACCGCCGCGCGCGACCTTGAGACCGTACGGGCCGCCATGCGCGGGGGAGCGGTGTACTACCTCGTCAAGCCGTTTGGCTTCGAGCAGCTGCAGACCCAGCTCGAAGCATATCGGCGTTGGCGGCAGGAGGCGGAATCCCGGACGGTGGCCGACCAGGCGACCGTTGACCAGCTGTTCAGCCTGCGCCGGACGGCTCCGCCCTCCAAAGCGACCCGGCGGCTGCCACCCACGATGCAAAAAGTCCTCGACATGGTTGTTCATTCCACGGAACCCTTGGGTGCCTCGGAGATCGCGGGCAGCGTCGGAATCAGCCGCCCTACGGCGCAGCGCTATCTCAGTGAACTCGAACGCAAAGGACTCGTTGACCTGCATTTGGCCTACGGATCGACCGGGCGGCCGGTGAACACGTACTTGCCGCGCAAGGGTTGAGGGCCGGCGGCGGGATATGCTGCAGACGCGGAGCTCGCTCCGCTGGGTCGGCGTCGAGCGCCGTTGGGGATTCTCGGGGGAGAAAGTGAAAATTTGGAGCCTGGCCGTCGTGGCCGCGACCGCGTTCGCCTATCTGGGCGCTGTGCCTGCGATGGCGGCACCTTCGGACGTTCTTGACGTGAGCGGGGTGCCCGTTGGCGTGGTGGTCGGTCCTGACGGCACTGCGTATGTCGGCAACTACGGAGCGGCCGGCGGCATCAGCGTGATACCTCCCGGAGCGGTCCGGCCATCCCGGACCATCAGCACGGGAGGGTTCACGTCAGGCCTGGCAATGGCCTCGGACAGCACCCTGTACGTCGCTGAACGAGACAGCGCCAGCAATCAGTACGACGTGGGCGTGATTCCTGCCGGCGCGACCGGTGTCGCGCGACGAATTCCGGTTTCCAGCGGGAGCCATCTGATCGCCGCTGGACCTGACGGGACGATCCATGTTCCGAACTCGTTGGAGCACACCGTGTCGGTCATCGCGGCGAACGGATCGACCGTGGACCGGACGGTACCTGTCGGAGAAGGACCGGTGGAGGTCGCGGTCACGAAGGACGGCACCGCGTTCGTAGCAAACCAAATCGCGGGGACTGTCTCGGTCATTCCTTCCGGAGCGAGCGCCGTCTCCCGGACCATTCAGGTCAGCGCGACGTCAGGAAGCACAGAGAATCCCCACGGGATCGCCGCGGGCCCTGACGGAACAATTTATGTCACCAACATCAGTTCCAATCAGCTCGCAGTCATCAAACCGGGCGCTGACACGGTCGCATACCGTATCTTCGTCCCGGGAGGACCCCAAGAGGCAGTCGTCGGCCAGGACGGTACCGTCTTTGTGACCACGGTCCAAGACCGCGTGTTGTCAGTCATCCCGCCGGGCGCAACAGCTGTGGGATCCTCCATCCCAACTGAGAAGAACTCCGGGCATCTGGCGGTGGCTCCGGACGGGACGCTCATCGTGACAAGCCCGGGCAGCGGTAACGGTGACGGCTCAGTGTCCCGTTACGCCGCGGTTGCCCCGGGCGCAACAACCTCCACAGCCTCGAAACCCGCCGTCCCTGGAACGCCATCGGGCGTCGGGACTCTCAGCCCCTGGAGCATCATCACCGCAATCGGCGGCGGCGCCGCGATAGTGACAATCGCCGTCGCGGTCTTCATCGTGGCCGCGGGACGCCGCAGAAGATCCGCCCTTGGCGACCCCAGTAAGCCTCGATCTGCAGCCTAAGGGTTGCTCTTTCTTTCAGTTAATGCAACCCTTTAGTTGCAGTAAATGGCTGAAAGGACCAGAATCATGGCTATGACTGCAAACCAGGCCTCCGTCGTCGACGCCGGCGAATTCACCGTGAGGCGCACCATCACCATCGCGGCACCCATCGAGAAGGTGTGGGCCGCGATCACCGAAGCCGAGCACATTGCGCGCTGGTTCGGACAAACCGCCGTCCTTGACGAGGTGGCCGTTGGAGGCCGCGGTGTCTTTTCTTTCGAGGGATACGGCGCCTTCCCGGTGCTGATCGAGGAACTCGACCCGCCGCGAATGATCGCCTACCGCTGGAGCAACGACGACGCGCGCGGCACCCAGCCGGCCGAGGTCGACCCTGACCACTCGACCGTGTTCCGCTTCACGCTTGAAGTGCTCGACGGCGGAACGCAGCTCACCGTCGTCGAGACCGGCTTCGGCACGACGAGCGATCCGGCCTTCAACATGGAGAGCCACCGCCAAGGCTGGGACTCGGAGTTGGACGAACTGGCCGCTTATGTCGAGGGTGGGTCGTGACCACGAGCACCCTGGTTCCAGTATTCGCCGCGCTCGGAGACGAGACGAGGTGGAGCATTCTGGCTGCCCTCGGCGAAGGCGACGCATCGGCGTCGGCCCTCGCCGGGCGGCTCCCGGTCACGCGACAAGCCATCGCCAAGCACCTCGCCGTGCTGCAGGAGGCCGGGCTCGTTGAATCGCTGCGCGTGGGCCGCGAACTGCGCTACAGGGTGCTCGGCTCGCAACTGAGCGAAACGGCACGCAACCTCGACCGCATCGGCGCCGAATGGGACCGCCGCCTGTCCACTATCAAGCAGATCGCGGAAGGACTGTAGTTCTTCGGAACAGAGTGCTCTACGTCGAACGCCGGTTGCGCGCCTGGTGCGCCAACTGGATGAAGCCATAGATGAAGACGGCCTCGATAAGCACCATCAACGCCAGCCAGAGCACCTCGCCCGTGCCGATGAAGTCGATGATCCCGACGAGGACAAGCACGGTGCCAAGGACCAGTGCGTAGACGGCGAAACCCAGGGCCACTCGTGCGCTCCGCACGCCCGTGCGGAAGCCAAAGCCCAAGGGTTCTCCTCCGGGATAGCCTTGGACGCGATCGTGTCCTGCGGGCTTGAGCCTGTCGAACTCATCCCAAGGGTCCTGATCCTGATCGGCCATGGCTCCATTATCCCGCGAATGGGGCCGGGTGGCTTGGGGCTTCGTCACCGTGTCAGGGCGTGGCCACATGCGTCACATTCGGGAAACGCTCGGGAAGGCCGTGAACAATGGGGGCCATGATGCCCGAAGAAGTCACCGCTAGCCCGCGGGCCAAGGACACCGTAGCTGTTGGCGATCAACTGCAAAACGCCGTCTCACGAGCCTCCGCCTCGAAAGTACCCGAGGTCACCGTCTTGTTCTGGGTCGTGAAGATCCTCACTACCGGGATGGGCGAAACGACGTCCGATTTCCTGGTGCACCGATTCGAACCCGAGATCGCCCTGGGCCTCGGGTTCGCGGCATTGGCGATTTCGCTGGTCCTGCAGTTCCGCGTCCGCCGGTACATCCCCTGGGTGTATTGGACCGCCGTCGCGATGGTCAGCGTGTTCGGGACCATGGCTGCCGACGCAGTCCACGTCGGACTTGGCGTCCCCTATCTGGCGTCGACCCTCTTCTTCACCGTGGCGCTCGCCGTCGTCTTCCTGCTTTGGCACCGGAGCGAGAAGACCCTCTCCATCCACAGCATCACCACCCGGCGTCGGGAGCTGTTCTACTGGGCTGCGGTGCTGACCACGTTCGCGCTCGGCACCGCGACCGGAGACCTGACCGCCTACTCGCTGGGCCTGGGCTACCTTGCCTCGGGCATCATGTTCGCGGTTGTCATCGCCATCCCGGCGCTGGCCCGCTGGCGTCGCCTGCTGGCGGCGATCCCCGCCTTCTGGTTCGCGTACATCCTGACCCGTCCCTTGGGGGCGTCCTTCTCTGACTGGACCGCTGTTTCCCCTGACCGAGGGGGACTCGACTGGGGCACCGGCCCCGTCAGCCTGGCCCTCGCTGCGGCGATAGCCGTCCTCGTCACGTTCCTGACCATCAAGTGGAAGCGTGCCGAAAAGTAGGGATTTCCGGCTTCTTATGGTTGTTCGTATGTCCTGACATATTTGCGTTAATTCTGTCTGCGGTTCACCACGGATTCATGGGGGAAGACCCGCTCCTTCACCTTGCCCTTGGAAGGTAGTTCCTGCACTTGGGGGACTTTTCGAGACAAGATGAAGGAACACCCATGACCAACCGCTTTCTAGCAGCGGCCGCCGTCGCCGTCGTTGCAGCCACCGCTGTGACCGGCTGCGCGCAAAGCAGTACTGCTTCGGCGCAGAACAATGGCGCCAGCGCATCTCCGGACAAGACGATCACCGTGTTCATCAGCGGGGACACGAACGTCCAGAACTTGTGGGAAAAGAGCCTCGTTCCCGCCTTCGAGAAGGCCAACCCCGGCTACAACGTGAAGGTCACCCTCGATCTGCACGGCGAGCACGATGCCCAGACCCTGGCGAAACTGACCAGCGCCACGGAGCAGAACAAGGAACCTGATTTCGACCTCGTGGACGGCGGCTTTGTCTCCAAGGCCTCTGCGGCCAATCTGCTGACCTCCGTGAGCTCGCAGACGATTCCGGCACTGAACGATGTACCGCAGGATGTCATCAAGGCCGGCGGCACCGGTGGCATCCCGTACCGCGGCTCCGCGGTGCTCCTCGCATATGACACCAAGACAGTTGCCACTCCGCCGAAGACCCTCGACGATCTGCTCGCCTGGATTAAGGCAAACCCGGGCAAGTTCACCTACAACTCGCCCAAGTCGGGAGGGTCCGGTGGCGCATTCGTTGCCACGGTCCTGGACAAGTTCGTTCCCGCCGACGCCCGCGCCAAGATGACGGTGGGCTACGAGAAGGACCTCGAGAAGTACTGGGACCAGGGCTTCGCGACGTTGAAGGACCTCAACTCATCCGTCTTCCAGAGCGGTGTCTACCCCAACGGCAACCAGCAGACCCTTGACCTGCTCGCCAAGGGACAGATCTCCATGGCACCGGTATGGTCTGACCAGTTCATCACCGGCCTGACCAATGGCCAGATCCCGTCCACCGTGAAGGCCACCCAGATCAGCAACCCGTCCTTCACCGGCGGTGCCGCCTACCTTGGCATTCCCAAGTCCTCGCCCCGCCAGGAAGCGGCACTGAAGCTTGCCAACTTCGTCCTCTCTCCGGACGCGCAGACCATGATCATCAAGGACATGTCCGGTTTCCCGGCCATCAGCCTGGACAAACTGCCGGCTGACGTGAAGGACAAGTTCAAGGACGCAGACACCAACAACCTGCGCAAGGGCTACTTCGACCAGATGGGCAAAGACCTGAACAACCTCTGGGACCAGAAGGTTCCCGGCCAGTGACAACCACGCTTCACAAGCCGGCGGAACTGGAACAAACAGTTCCGCCGGCCCGTACCACGCGCCCTAAGCGCCTGGGCCAGCGCGCCGTCGGATTCTTCATGGCCCTGCCGCCGATCCTGCTGATCGCGATCTTCGTCGGCTTCCCGATCGTGCTTGCCTTCGGCTTCAGCATCGGCCTCACCGGTGGGTTGAACCACACCATTGCCACCATTGGCCAGAACGTGCACGAGGCGGACTCATGGTGGGGAACGCTGGCGGCATACCAGGAGATGTTCACCAACAAGCGTTTCCTCGGGGACCTTCTGGTTACGGTCATCGTGACGCTGGCCAGCACGGCAACGGTCATCTTCCTGGCCTTGGGCATTGGTCTCTACCTCAAGCTCAAGGGCGGTCGAATGGCCCGGCTCCTCTCCGGACTGGCGATCGTGCCGCTGTTCATCCCGGTGGTCATCGCCTCGTGGGCGATCCTGACCTTCTACTCCGGCACGGGTTTCCTGCGGAGCGTTTTTGCCCTGTTCGGGCTTGACTTCCCGGTATGGGCTTTCACCATGGTCACGGTCATCATCGGCTCGGTCTGGACGTCGCTTCCGTTCGCCGTGCTCATGGTCTCCTCCGGACTGCAGTCCGTGCCGAACGCCATGATCGAAGCAGCCCGCGACGCCGGTGCCGGCTCCTTGCGCACGATCGTCTCGGTGATCGTTCCCATGGCGGCAGTTCCCATCATCATCGCGACGACGTTTACGGCCATTGGAATTGTTGGCTCGTTCACGGTGCCGTACTTCACCGGGCCCAATTCACCGAACATGCTCGGAGTGGACATGTCCAACTACTTCTCTGCCTTCAACCAGCCCCAGCAGTCCGCGGTCATGGCCTTCACTGTCTTCCTGATCGCTTCCGGAATCGCCGCGCTCTACGTGTGGGCAAACTTCCGCTCGGCCAAGGAACAGGGGAAAGCCTGATGGCTGTCACTACTGCCTCACGCACCCGCCGGCCGCTCACGCTGGGCTCGATTGTGCGCGGTGCCGTCGTGGGCCTGTTCGTGGTCCTTATGGTCGTGTTCATCCTCGGCCCCCTGCTCTGGCTGGGCGTCCGCGCCTTCGCGGGCAACTGGACCTTCCCCAACCTCCTTCCCGACGACTGGACGCTGCGCTGGTGGCAGGTGGTGGTCAACGACGGCGCGCTCGGCATCGCGGTGCAGAACTCGTTGTTCTTCGCCCCGCTGACGGTGCTCGTGTCCGCGATCATCTGCTTGCCCGCCGCCTACGCCTTCGCCCGCTTCGATTTTCCCGGCCGACGCTTCTTCCTGATCAGCCTTTTCGCGACCAACGCCTTTCCCAAGATGGGCTTGTTCGTTACCCTTGCGGCGCTCTTCTACGCCTTGAACCTGATGAACACGGTGCTGGGAATCCTCGTGGTGCACGTGCTGGGCACAGTGGTCTTCATGACGTGGATCCCGGCTGCAGCGTTCGCTGCCGTGCCGCGGAACCTTGAGGAAGCAGCCCGCGACGCCGGAGCCTCCACATTGCGCGTGTTCGCCTCAGTGACTCTCCCCATGGCACTGCCCGGGATTATCGTCGCGGCCGTGATGTCCTTCCTGGCGTCCTTCGACGAAGCGCAAGGAACGTACTTGGTGGGTGCCCCGGCGTTCATGACCATGCCGACCCAGATGTACAGCCTGGTGCTGAACTACCCCACCCAAGTGGCCGCCGTGTTCTCGATCCTGCTGGCCATCCCCTCCGTGGCCCTCATGCTCGCGGCGCACAAGCACATCCTCGGCGGCCAGCTCGCCGAAGGCTTCCAGATCAAATAGCGCCCCGCGCTCAATGTCAGACAGAGAACCTACCCATGACAATCCATGAACCATTGACCGAACTGCCCGCCAGCCCCACAAAGCCGGGCACACCGGCGTCGGGCGGTGGCCTGGCCATCCGCGGCCTCCACAAGGTCCTCGGCGGCCGCACCATCATCGACAACCTCGATCTCTCGGTCAAGGAGGGCGAACTGGTGTCCTTGCTGGGGCCCTCCGGCTGCGGCAAGACGACCACGCTGCGCATGATCGCCGGCTTCCTGGAACCGGACTCCGGCTCCATCGAGGTGGAAGGCCAAGAGGTATCGCACCTCGGCGCGGAGAACCGCCCCAGCGCGATGGTGTTCCAAAACTACGCGCTGTGGCCCCACATGACCGTGGCCAAAAACGTCGGCTTCCCGCTGAAGCTCCGCAAAATGTCCAAGGCGGAGATCAAGGACAGGGTGGAAGCCGTCCTGGAGCTGGTCAGCCTTTTGCATCACAGGGATTCCAAGCCCGCCCGCATTTCCGGCGGCGAGCAGCAACGCGTGGCTTTGGCCCGGGCACTCGTCCAGGAGCCGAAGCTCTTGCTCCTGGACGAACCCTTGAGCAACCTGGACGCGAAACTGCGGGTCAAAGTGCGTGAAGACATCCGCAAGATCCAGCAGGAACTGGGCATCACCACGGTCATCGTCACCCATGACCAGGAAGAAGCGATGTCCATGTCCGACCGCATCGCCGTCATGAATGCTGGCCGGATCGAGCAATACAGCACACCGGAAGCCCTCTATGCCCGCCCGGAAACCGAGTTTGTGGCCACGTTCATCGGCAGCATGAACCGCATCGAAGGCTCGCTCAACAACGGACTTATTGCCACGGGCCCGGACATTCTCGGGATCCGACCCGAGGACGTCATCCTGGCGGACGCGCCCTTCGCGGGTGCGGTTCCGGCGACGGTCGAGAGGGTTGTCCCGCGCGGACACTTCCAGGAAGTGTACGTGCGCAGGGCCGACGCCCAGCTCCGCAGCTTTGTCAGCGGCGAGCCCATGCGGCCAGGCCAACAGCTCTATGCCGGCATCCGCAAGGCCATGACCTTCCGGGACGGACGCCTGGTAGCAGAGGCAGGTGCCTCACTGTGAGCAACACCATTGACACCACAAGGACCCGCGCCACGGCCCATCGCGGCGACTCCAGCAAACATCTGGAGAACACGCTGCCCGCCATCGCCTCTGCCGTCGACGCGGGTGCGGACCTGGTGGAGGTGGACGTCCGGGTCACGAAGGACGGGCAGGTGATCCTGCTCCACGATGCCTCCCTGCTCAGGATCTGGAGCCTCGACGCCGACGCTGCAGACGTCGACTATGACCGCATCAGGCAACTGGGCGCCGGCGAGGAGCGGATTCCCCTGCTTTCCGAAGCCATAGAGCTTTTCCGCGGCCGCCGGTCAACCTTGCTCATCGACATGGACGAGCCCGGCCCCGCAGGGGCGGCTGCCGCCGTCGTGCGCGAAAGCGGCATCGAAGTGGCCTGGTGCGGGAACCTGGACGGAATGCGGATCATCCGTGCCCTCGACCAGGACGCCCGGATTTGGCTGCCCTGGAGCAAGAGGACGGCCCCGCCGGACGAGCTGCTCGCCGAGCTGAATCCCGAGTTCGTCAATTCCGAGCACGTGGTCCTCAGCAAGGACATGGTGGAACAGATCCACGCCGCGGGGGCCAAGGTTGCGTGCTGGACCATTGATGATCTCGAAACAATGCGCTGGGCCTTGGGACTCGGCGTGGATTCGATCACGAGCAACCAGCTGGACCTGTTGCAAAGCGCCATCGCCGAAGACCCGCAGGTGTGGGATTCGGCCCGGGCTCCCGGGGGACTCGCCGGAGATGAAGTTCTTGAGTCCCGGAAAGTCGCGTTGGAGCTGGCCGAATGGGTCGTCGGGTACATGCGCGACGCCGATCGCGGCCAGGTCTCGACCAAGGCGCACCCTGCCGACCTGGTCACGGAAGTCGATGTCGCCGTCGAGCGCCACGTCCGCGAAGTGATTGCCGCCCGCCTTCCCGGCCACACAGTGGTTGGCGAGGAAATGGGTGGAGTCGCGGTGCCCGGCGCACCATGTTGGTACCTTGACCCGGTCGACGGGACGACCAATTACGTAAACCGGATTCCGTGGACGGCCTTCTCGCTTGCCTTGGCTGTGGACCGCAAGCCAGCTGTCGCCGTCGTCGTTGATCCCTGGCGAGGCGAGATTTTCGAGGGGTGGGCGGGTCACGGCGCCTGGCTCAACGGAATACCGCTAGCACTGGCTCCCGGGGGGAGTTCGACGGCGGCCCTGGCCGGAACCGTGGTGGCGACCGAACTCGCGGGACACCTGCCGTGGCCCGGGATGCTGGAACTGCTCGCGGAGCTGGGCGAGCGGCACTGCATCATGCGGATCATGGGTTCGGCGACCATGACGGTGGTGGGCGTAGCCGCCGGGCGCGGCGCGGGGGCGATCATCGGGAGTTTCAGCCCGATCGACCACCTGGCGGCGACGCTTATTGTTCAGGAGGCTGGAGGCGTCGTGCTCAACTCCGAAGGCGAGATGGACACGTTCCCGGAACAGGGCGGGGTCCTTGCCGCCCGTCCGGAATACGCAGCCGAGCTTTACGAATTGTGGAGGCAGGCGCATGCCGATGCGGGAGACTGAGCTCCTCTCCGCGCTCGACCGGCGGAGCCGCTTCGAACCGCTCGGGGAGATCCGCCTCGATTTTCCGACCCACCACCCGCAGGGCATGGCGTTCGCCAGGGGACTGACGTTCTTGTCCTCCGTTGAGATCCTCGATGCGCCGCGCCCCGCGGCGGATCCCGCACTGCGCACTCCCGGACGGGGGAGCGGGCACGTGTTCGTCCTCGGACCGGACGGCGGGCTGCTGCGCGATATTCCCGTGGGAGAGGACGCCGCGTATCACCCCGGTGGTATCGATTTCGACGGCGACCACGTGTGGGTTTCCGTCGCCGAGTACCGGGCCGCGAGCAGAAGCATCGTCTATACGATCGATCCGGACACCTTCGAGGTCAGCGAGCGGTTCCGTGTGGACGACCACATCGGTTGGATCCTCCGCGATCCCGGACTGGACCTGGTGTTCGGCGGAAGCTGGGGTTCCCGGCAGCTCTACACCTGGGACACGGACGGGCGGCTGCTGGATCAGTGGGAGAACCCCGGGCACTTCGTCGACTACCAGGATGCCCAACTCCTGGGCCCGGGACTCCTGCTGTGCAGCGGTATTTCCCTCTTGCCGGAGGCCGATGGCGGTGTCCTTGAACTCGGAGGACTGGCGCTGGTGGAACCGGTTCGGAGAAGAGTCAGTCGGGACGTGCCCATCAGCGTGTTCAGCGGCGCGGGTCACGTCATCACCCGCAACCCTGTCACCGTCACCTCGGATGAATCCGGACTGCTGATTCACGCTGCTCCGGATGACGGCCACGACGACGGCGGCACGCGGATACTGAGCTACAGGATCATTTAACACGGCTGTGACAGGGCGGAAACGGGTCCTGAATGCGGCCTCGGTAGTTTGGCCGCATGATCGTCTCCATCATGTCCAAGGTGAGCGCCTGGATCGAAGCTGCCTACTTCTACGACGCCGCCGAGCTGGGGGCCTCCGGAGCTACCGAAACCACCCGCTACGGCTGGCTCCCGGCCCTCAGCGGTGTGGCCATCGCGGACGCTCAGGCCAGGAAAATGCGGGCTGGGGAGTAGCGAAAACCCCGGGATTCCGGGGTTTTTACGTGGCCAAATGTCTCGTTGGACACACTATTCGTTGATGGCGTGTACTATGCCCTAAACTGCTTCACTGAGGTGCCTGAAATGGCACTATGCAGCAACGAAAGTGAACCACAACAATGGCTACCGATTACGACGCCCCACGCAAGACCGAAGAAGAGTCTCCCGCCGAATCGCTCGAGGCCCTTCAGGCATCGCGCGGCTCCGGTGCCCAGACTGCTGTGATCGACATCGACGAGAACGACACAGCCGAAGGCATCGACCTTCCGGGCGCCGATCTGTCCGGTGAAGAACTGACCGTCATCGTTGTCCCGGAGCAGTCCGATGAATTTACGTGTTCATCGTGCTTCCTGGTCCGTCACCGGTCGCAGATCGCGCTGGAAAAGAACGGCCTCAAGTACTGCCGCGAGTGCGAAGGCTAAACCCCGCACGCAAAGCAGCCCCGCACGACTGGAATCCAGCAACACCACACCAGCCGGGTGGGGCTTTTGCATGTCACGCCCAGCAGACTTTTGGCAGATCGTGCCCGCACCTCGCGACCCCTCAGCAGTAACCCATTCGGCGTCGTTATCCGGGATAACGAACGGGGGCGCGAAACAGCGCCAAAGCCCGGGAAAGACGCAGAATCCAGGCTGCGTCATCACGTCCCCGTGACCCTTCGCGATCTCCACTAACGGTTGGGGGCCGAAGCGGAAACGAAGCCACCGAAAGGTCCCGGACACTCCTACGCTTTGAGGTATCGGATCTCTCAAGTATCTAAGGGGAGTGGGTCCCGGTGAGAAGGTTTCACGCGTGGTTGGGAACAGTGTTAGTGGCCGTCGGGCTCGGCCTCGTGGCTCCGGGACCAGCGTCCGCCGCTCCGTATTGCGGGATTGTGTGGGGATCGCTGGCGAAGTCCAACCCGGCGCTGGCCCAGGCACAAGTGGTCAATGTCAGGACGGGCCCGCAACCATGCTTTGACCGCCTGGTGATCGACCTGAACGGCGCCGTTGCCGGCTACTCGATCCGTTACGTTCCACAGGTACTGCAGGACGGCTCGGGACTTCCCGTTGACCTGAGAGGCAATGCGTTCCTGCAAATCACAGTCAACGCACCGGCGTACTCCGCCGGCGGCAATGCCACGTACACCCCGGCCGACAAGAACGAACTGACGAACGTCTCAAGCTACAAGACCTTCCGTCAGGTGGCTTACGCGGGCAGCTTCGAGGGATACACCAGCCTTGGCCTGGGTCTTCGCGCCCGCCTCCCGTTCAGGGTCGTCACTCTGGCCGGTCCGGGAACGGGATCGCGCCTGGTGATCGACGTCGCGCACATGTGGTGAAGCGACCACAAAAGAAGCCCTGCCCCGGGTGATTCCGGAACAGGGCTTCTCGCGCGCTGAAGGGTTACTCCGGAACTACGAGGGCCGGAGTGTCCTTGCGGAGGGTTTCGCCGCGGAAGAAGCCGGGCCGGACGCGGGCCATGATCACCATGACCACCGCTCCGAGGACCAGAATGCCCACGCCGATGATGAAAACGAGGCCGACGCCGAAGATCTCGGAACCGCTGCCGAACGACGGGGACCAGCTGTCCACTGCAGTCTGGATGAAGACGAGGGTCAGCACGACGCCGCCGACCACCGGGAAGAGCAGGCGCATGAAGAAGTTGCGGACGCTGCTGAACACGCTGTGCCGGAAGTACCAAGCGCAGGCAAAGGCGGTCATTCCGTAGTAGAAGCAGATCATCAAGCCCAAAGCCAGGATGGTGTCGTTGAGGACGTTCTCGCTGACCACCTTCATGATGGCGTAGAACCCGCCGGAGATAGCCCCGGCCATGATGGTTGCGAATCCGGGGGAACCGAAGCGCTTGCTCACGGTGGAGAACTTGTGCGGGAGGGCGCCGTAGTGACCCATGGCGAGAAGGCTTCGGGCCGGTGAGGCCATGGTGGACTGCAGGGACGACGCTGTGCCTGCGAGTACGGCCAAGGACATGAGGATGGCCAGGGGGCCCATCACGGGTGAAGCGAGTGCGGCGAAGATGTTGGACTGGTTGTCCGGGTTGTTGAGCCCGATGCCGTCTCCACCGACGCCTGCCACCATCATGGTCGCGACGATCACGGCGACGTAGAGTCCCAGCACGGCGATCGCCGTCGTGGTGCCCGCTTTGCCGGCTGTGCCTTTGCCGCCTTTGGTCTCTTCATTGACCGTCAAGCAGACGTCCCAGCCCCAGTAGACGAAGACCGCCAGGGACATGCCGGCAGCGAATTGCTCAAAGCTGCTGATCTTCGTGGGGTCGAACCAGTCCCAGCTGAAAGCAATGGCCGTGGGGGTGTCACCGGAGGAAGCGTGGGTGAGTGCCATGACGACGAAGACGCCCAACACCACAACCTGGAATCCCACCATGGCGTACTGCACCAGTTTGGTGGCATGCAGGCCCCGGTAGCTGACCCAGACAGCCAGCGCGACGAAAGCCAGGCACGTGGCGATGTTCAAGGCTTTGTTGGAGGTGAGGTCGGCAAGATCGGGATTGCCGAACACCTGGGCGAGGAAGAGGTAGAAGAAGTCCACCGCGACGCCTGCCAAGTTGGACAGGACGATGATGTTCGCCGCGAGCAGCCCCCAACCGCCCATCCAGCCGATGAACGGGCCGAATGCCTTGGTGGCCCACGTGAAGGTGGTGCCGCTGTCCGGGGAGTCCGCGTTGAGCTCCCGGTAGGCGAACGCCACGAGGATCATCGGGATGAAGGCGACGATGAAGATCGCAGGCAGCTGAAGGCCCACCGCATTGACCGCCGGGCCGAGTGAGCTGGTCAGGCTGTAGGCGGGTGCCACGGAGGAAATACCCAGGACGACGACGGCGAGGAGCCCCAGCTGCCCCGTCTTGAGTCCTTTGCCGCTGATGCCGTGTTCGGTGCCGGCGGGATCGTGGGCCTCCACGGTTTTCCTGGCGCTTGGGCGGGTTATTTGAGTCATGTGCCTGGCTCTTTCTAGATGGGCCGAAGATTGTTGCTGGGTGATGCAGTGAAAGCCGTCTGTGGGGTCATCGAAGCTGATGGCGGGCGGGAGAGGTTGGGGCGCCCGGGTTGGTGGTGTGGATCATGATGGCTGTTCTCCGGTGAGACGGGAGTCACTAAATGAATGACGTTCATTTAGTATGAACGCGCAGAAGCCTGGGCGCAAGTGGTTTGCCGAAACAATTTTGGTTTGGGAGTGGATCACCTGAGCGGGCGTTCGCCGGAAATGGCCCAAAGGTGAGCGGGCGTTGTGGAGGGCCGATGGGTCGGGCGACGATCCCGCAGCGCAAGACAGGACGCTCGCTCACATATGCAGTAAAAACCGGCGACGCTCGCTCGGATATGCGGTCAAAAGCGCAGACGCCCGCTCAGATCATCTGAGCGGGCGTCTGCCGGGAGGGGCCTAAAGGTGAGCGCGCGTTTGCTTAGGCGCTCAGCTCGGCCCGGAGAGGGTATTCCTTGCTGTCGAGGAGCAGTTGCGTGCAGCGTCCGGTTTCCGGGTTGAGTACGATGGGGGCCGCGAGATTGACCGTTGTCTTTTCGGGAGTCGGGTTGACCACTACCAGCGTGGTTGCCAGCTCGGCCCGGTCCAGCCCGAGGTCTTCCAATGTCGTGCGGGGGATGGCTGGCGCGTAGTCCGGAAGATAGACGGCGGCCTCGGCCAGGAACATCCGGATGCGCGGACTGGCCGATTCCATCGCGTAGAGCCCGGGGGCGCCGTCGATTCCCCGCAAGGCGAAGCCGGCAGAGGCTTCGAGCCCCGGCATGGGCGCCGTGAAGCTCAATTCGCGGGAAGCCTGTGCCGTGCTCATTTCAGGAAATCCATGAGCGTGGGCTGCAACGTCTTGGCAGTGACAGCGAGGGCAACCTGGTAGTTGGTTTCCTGCAGCTTCAAGTCCATGACCGCCTTTCCTATGTCTGCGTCTTCAATGCCGGAGCGTTGGACCTCAAGCGAGGCCTTCAGCCCGTCCACGGAGTTCTGCGCGCTCATCAGCTTCGTCTGCCGCACTCCGACGTCTGCCCGTCCGCTGATGACAGTTTTGATGCTGTCGCTGAGCGCCGTCAAGCGGCTGCCGACGTCGGCACCGGAGCGGATGTCGGCGACGACGTTGCTCACCAAGGCGAAGACCGAGGTGGCGCCGCTCCCGAAGATCGCACCGCCGTCGGCGTCTACGCGCACCGTCTGGTTCGCATCGACGCGCCGCTGCACCGTACTGCCCGGCGTTCCATTGAAGACGGGTGGCGTGGCATTGCTGAAGGCGCCGGCCGAATCGGAACTTCCCGCGAAGACATTGCGGCCAAGGTACTGCGTGTTCGCCTGCGCGAGGAGGTCGTTGTTGAGTCCTTCGATTTCGACGGCGATCGCCTCCTTGGCGGTGCTGTTCAGGGAACCGTTGCCAGCCTGCACTGTGAGGTCACGGACCTGGTTGAGGATGTTGGTGGCCTGGCCGAGGGCCGAATCGGCGGTTGTCAGCCAACCATTGCCGTCGTTGATGTTGTTCGAATACTGTCCGGCGGCGCTGATCTGTCCCCGCACGGCAAAGGAATTCGCCAAGCCCGTTGGGTCGTCGGAGGGCCGGGTGATGTTGGTAAGGTTGGTGGCCTTGTCCTGCAGGGCTGCGAGCTTGGCCGAACCCGCCTGGAGATTCAGCTGCGCGGCGGCGGCCATCGTCTGAGTGGTGACTCTGTTGAGCATGGCTTACCTTCCCACCAATCCGGTGTGGTTGATCAGGACGTCGAGGGTCTCGTCCACCGCAGTCAATGCCCGGGCGGCCGCCTGGTAGGCGTGTTGGTTGGTGAGGAGGCTGATGTTCTCCTCGTCGAGGCTTACGGAGGCTCCTGAGGAACGCTGCCCGACGGCGGCAGCGCTCGCCGCGTCGGCGAGCTGCTGGTGCTGCTGTGCCGAACGCGACGTTGTGCCGATTCCTGTGACAATTCCGGACCATAGAACGTCGGGGGAGCCCTGCCCGGTGCCGATTTGGGCCACGGCGTCCGCGATGCTGCCGTCGAGGGCGCCGGAGCCGGGGCTGCCGGTGGCGATTCCTGCGGCGCTCGTCGGGACGACGCTGAGGGACAACGCAGCCGGAGCGCCGGGGTTGGTGGCGAAGAAGTCGAGGTTGGTGGCACCAGTGGTGGACTGTCCGGTACGGTGCACGGCATTGACGTCGTTCATCAGTTTGGTGGCGAAGGCGTTGTAGGACGCGGCGGCTTCGGCGATGGCCCCGCCGGCACCTCCCGGAGCGGCCGGGGCGAGGAGGGAGACCGCACCGGCGAGCTTTCCGCCGTCGAGCGGTACCGCGACACCGGGGCGGTCCGCCCACTCCAACTGGACTGGCGCGCCGGGCGCGCCCATGCTTGTCTGGCCTGCCAGCGCGAGGTCGCGGTGCGAGGTGCCGGAGACGATGGCGTTCCCTCCGACGAAAACGTCCACCGTGCCGTCGTCGTTGTCCCGGACAGTGCCTCCGGCCAAGGACGAGATGGTCTCGGTCACCTGGTTGCGGGCATCAATAAGTTCGTTGGCGGAGCCTCCCGAGGCCGTCACAGAGCGGATGGTCGCGTTGAAGTTGGCCACGCGGGCGGCGGCGTCGTTCAGGGTGGAGACGGTGCTTTGGGCTTCTCCGTGGACGCGGGTCCACTGCGCGTCCACGGCCTTGTAACCGTTCGAAACAGCATTGGCGAGGGTTGTACCTGCCTGAAGCAGCATGCCGGCGGGCGCGGCTTCTCCCGGGTTGTTGGAGATGCCTTGCCAGGAGGACCAGAAAGTCTGCAGCGCCGTGGATATCCCGGAAGGCCCCGGCTCGTTCAGCGAGCCTTCGAGCTGCTGGAGCTCGGTGGAACGGTATCCGGCGTAGCCGGCCTGGGCAGCCGTGGAACGGACGCCGGCGTCGAGGAAGCTATTGCCCAGACGGGCGATTCCATCGACGGATACGCCTTGGCCCGGCTGGACCCCGGCCGCGACAAGGCCCGTCCGGACCGGCGCGCTGAGGGCCGATTGTTCGATGCGTTGCCTTGTGTAGCCGTCCGTGCCGGCGTTGGCGATGTTCTGCCCCGCCACGTTGATCGCCTGCTGCGCTGCGGTGAGGCCCAAGTAGGCCGTATTGAGTCCGCCGAATGTGCTCACTGCTTTGTCCTTTGGGTGATCCGGACCTCTAGTGGTCCGGCCTTTGCTTAGCCGTCCGTGTTTGATGAGTTCCGGTCAGAATTGCTGGTCGAAAAGACGGGAGGGGGTTGAGTCCGGGGTCCTGCCTTGGACCCCTGTCCGGCCATGGGAGTCGTAGGTCCCGGCGGCCGGCTTCAGATCCGCCATGGTTTCCTGGGTGGAACGGACGGCAGCGCGGAGGAACTGCTCGTTTGAATCACGCAACTGCTTGATGGTGGCGGTCTGCTGCTGCATCGCATTCAGGTGCGAGGACAAGACGTCGGCCCAGGCCGCTTCCGGCGCGGACGAGGCAAGCGTGCCCAGCGAGGACTCCGCTGGCAGGCCCCATTCCTCTGCCACGGCAGCCACTTCCACCGCCCTGGCAAGGCCTGCCTTGGACAAATGTTCCAGTACTTGCTCGACTTCCCGCGTGCCATGCGGCAACCATCGGGATTTGCCCGCTGTGAGGAGCAGCTGCTCTTCCTCCAGCTTGAACGTCAGCAGGTCCAATAGCTCACGTTCCCGCCACAGCAGGGCCGACAGTTCATGGATGGCCATGTCGGGTCAACTCCAGTTCCGGGTTGGTTTTTCGGGTGCATTGCCGCGAGAAGGCACTTTCCCCTGTGCCTTCGCCGCGCCAATGACAACTATCGGCTGCAGTCGCCCACGCGTTAGGCGTTGTTCATACATGATTTGTCTGCTTTGTCCAGTCAAGCGGCGCCCTGCGGATTTTGTGGGCTGCCGCAAAATTTCCCTGCGGATTTTTGCTAACCAAAAGGAACGTTGTTCCGATAACCAGAAGTGACAGGCCACGGACGGCCTGGAGTACCAGCAGACCCAATCACGGAGGAAACACCATGGGCATGGCAATCAACACAAACCTGATGGCGAACAACGCCTACCGCAACCTCAGCAACACCCAGAACGACGTGGCCAGCTCGATGCAGAAGCTTTCCAGCGGCCTGCGCATCAACAGTGCAGCTGACGACGCTGCCGGCCTGACCATCTCCGAAGGCCTCAAGTCCCAGGTTTCCGGTTCTGCCGTTGCAGCCCGCAACGCCCAGGACGGCATCTCGGTCATCCAGACCACGGAAGGCGCACTCGGCGAAGTCACCTCGATCCTGCAGCGCATGCGCGACCTTGCCGTACAGGGCTCGTCTGACACGAACAACGCCAATGCGCGTGCAGCCATCAAGACCGAAGGCGACTCCCTCGGCCAGGAACTCGACCGCCTGACCAAGGGTACGAACTTCAACGGCATCGACCTGCTCAAGGGCAACACCGGCACCGGCGTTTCCGCCACCGGCACCCTGAGCATCCAGGTCGGCACCGGCAGCACCGGCAACGACAAGATCGACATCAAGGTCGGCGACGTAGCCACGGCGGTCGGCAACCTGTCCGGCGCAGCCGGGGCCACCGACTTCAACGTCACCGACACGGTGGCTGGCGACGGTACAGCTAGCGCAAACGCTCAGGCGACGATCGCCAAGATCGACACGGCGATCAAGAACATCACCACCCAGCAGGCAGGTCTGGGTGCCACCCAGAACCGCCTGCAGCACGCGATCAACACCCTGAACGTCTCCGGTGAGAACCTGCAGGCCGCACAGTCGCACATCACCGACGTCGACATGGCCCAGGAAATGGTCAAGTTCACCAAGGCCAACATCCTGCAGCAGGCCGGTACGGCCATGCTGGCACAGGCCAACCAGTCCGGCCAGGGTGTCCTCAAGCTGCTCGGCTAGAACCGGACCGCCTAGCGGATCCATCGCCGGTGGCGGTCAGCTCGGGTCCTGTTCCCGACTGGCCGCCATTGGCCGTTAGCGCAGCAGCATAACTTTGGAAGGAATCCCCGAGTGGGAACATCGATTGACGGCCTCGCCAGCGGCCTGAACACCACCTCGATGATCGACGCGCAGATGGCCGTGGAAGCACTGCCCCAGCAGCAGCTGCAGTCCAAGGTCACCTCCGACCAGTCGATGATCAACGCGCTCAACAGCCTCAACACCCGCGTGACAGTGTTGAACTCCCTTGCCACGTCCATCTCAGCGCCGGGCGCGACCAATCTGTTCACGGCCACCACGAACAACCCGGCCGTCACGGCCACCGCGTCCACCACGGCGACCACGGGCTCGATCGATGTGACGGTGACCCAGTTGGCGTCCACGAAAGTCGGTGTCACCGAAGCCCTCACCACGTGGCCCACCGATGCGTCCGGCAACCCGGCACACCTCACGCTGGTTGACAAGAGCGGCAAGGCCACCGAAATCACCCCCGCTTCCACGAGCCTTGACGATGTGGTCAAGGCCGTTAATGCCGCCGCCGGGGGAGCGACCGCGGTGAAGGTCCCGGCCGGCAACGGCACTTATCGCCTGCAACTGACCTCCAGCACGAGCGGCGCAGCGGGCGACTTCCAGGCCTATCAGGGCACTGCCGCCGATGTCACCGCAGGGACTGCAACGGACCTGTTTGCCGCGCCGACTGCCGCCATCGTCAAACCGGCCGCGGATGCCCAGGCTGTCCTGTATGCCGGAACCGCAGCGCAGCAGACCATCACTTCGTCCAACAACACGTTCAGCGAGATCCTTCCCGGGGTTTCGGTGACCGCAACGGCCGTGAGCTCCTCACCGGTCACCGTCACTGTCGCAAGCGACACGGCCGGCATTACAAAGAAGGCCAGCGACCTGGTCTCATCGGTGAACGATCTTTTGGGCTACATCGCGACCAGCAGCGCGGTGAGCACGACCACGAGCGCCGCCGGTGTCGCCAGCGCCCAGGGCGGTATCTTCACCGGAAACAGCTCCGTGCGGGGTATCAGCGACGCCGTTACCGAAGCGGTGGTGGCCCCGGTGAACGGCAAATCGCCCTCCGAATACGGCATCGTCATCGAAAAGGACGGCACCTTCACCTTCGACAGCGGCAAGTTCGCCTCGGCGATGGCGGCCGACCCGGCCGGAACCCAGTCCGCCTTGTCGCAGATCGCCACGAGGGTCGCCTCGGCCGCGACGAACGCCTCGGACCCGGTGAGCGGCTCCATACCGCAGCTGATCAAGGGGCAGCAGTCCGAAGTGACGGATCTGACCTCCCAGATCGCCGATTGGGATGTTAGGCTCGCGGACCGCCGCGCCTCCCTCAAGGCTGTCTACACCAACATGGAGGTCCTGCTCGGTGGCCTGAAGTCCCAGGCATCGTGGCTCACCGGCCAGATCTCCGCCCTGTCCAGCTCGTCCTCATCCTCCTCGTCGTCAGGAAACTAGACCGTGACAGCCACAGCACTTCGAGCCAGCCAGCTCAGCAAGTACAACACCGACGCGATCCTCTCGGCCCCACCGGCCAGGCTCCTCACCATGCTGTACGACCGCCTCCTGCTGGACCTGGGCCGCGCCCAATTCGCCCAGGAGAACGCCGATTGGGGCGTCGCCAGGGAAAACCTCCTGCATGCCCAGGCGATCGTCACGGAGTTGTCCTCCACCTTGAAGACCGACGCTTGGGATGGCGCCCCCGGACTGCTGAGCATCTACCAGTACTCGATGGAAGCCTTGATCGGGGCCAACATCTACCGCGACGTCAACCGGACCAAGGAATGCATCGCGCTGCTGGAACCGCTGCGGCAAGGCTGGCATGACGCCTCTTCGCAGCTTCCTGCCCAGGGCGCGACCGCCAGCACGATCGGCACCCTCGGTGTCGGCTGACCCGATGCGGGAATGGTCCGACATCCTGGACCGGCTGGAAGCCGATATCGCCGTCGCGGTCTCCGGGGGAGAGCCGGTGCCCTGGAATCCCCCTGCCGAGGCCGGGCCCCTTCCGCCGGCTCTGGTGGACAGGGCACGGAGGCTCCTTGACGCGCAGCTGGAATCCGTGAACATCCTCGGCAAAATCCGGAACGACGCCCTTGCCCACCTGGACGCACTCAGCACAGTCCCTGGAAGCCGCGATGCCTCGCGTCCGTTGATCCTCGACGTCCAAGGCTGAAGAAAAGTACCGAAAACTATCCCTGAATCGACTAACGGATCCTCGGCGCGTGCCGATGGTGGAAGTTGAGCAGGGATTGCTCGATGCACGGCCACGGATCGGCCTCTTCATATCTATTCGCGAAGGCAGGCCGACGTGTTCGACTCAGTGACTTCTGTTGCGCTTGGCAGCGCCCTGGATGGGCTCTCCTTGCGCCAGAACACCATCGCCAACAACATCGCGAACATCAATACCCCGAACTACCACGCCAAAAGGGTGCAGTTCGAAGACGCGCTCGCGGCCTCGGTGAGCGCCGGTAATGGTTACGCTGCACCCACGGTGTCAACGTCGCAGGAACCCACCCAGCTCAACGGCAACAACGTTAACCTGGACACGGAAACCCTCTCCAACGTGGACACCGTCCTGCGCTACCAGTTCGCGGCCCGGGCCGTCGGAGACGAATTCACCGCGATCCGCACGGCACTGAGGACCAGCTGATGACTTTTGACGCCATCGGCATTGCCGGCTCCGCCCTGACTGTCCACCGCAAGTGGCTCGATGCCGTCTCGGACAACCTCGCGAACATCAA
Organism: Arthrobacter sp. efr-133-R2A-63; assembly: GCF_030209795.1. NCBI lineage: Bacteria > Bacillati > Actinomycetota > Actinomycetes > Micrococcales > Micrococcaceae > Arthrobacter > Arthrobacter sp. efr-133-R2A-63. Next base: position 95,025 of record NZ_JARVRG010000009.1, read on the forward strand.
CGACGTGTCCCGCACCAGCGGCAAGGCCTTCCAAGCCCGCTACGTCGAAGCCGCCGAAGGCAGCGATGGAAACGGTGTGTACGTCAAGAGCACCCCCCAGGGCAGTGCCACCGGCAGGCTGGTGTACCAACCGGACCATCCCCTTGCCGACGCCCAGGGGTACGTGCGTTATCCGGACATCGACCTCTCCGAACAAATGGGTGCGCTGATTGTGGCGCAACGCGGCTACCAGGCCAACGCGCAAGTTGTCGACCGTGCCCGTGAGACTTACCAAGCAGCGCTCGAGATAGGAAAATCCTGATGGCTTTGGACCCGATCGGCGCAATTCAGGGCAGCGGAGGTCTTTCCGTGCAGGGCGTCACCGGCACCGGCTACCTGGGCAGCACAGACAGCGTCAGCGGAACCACCGGGGCGGCGGGCGGCAACGGCTTTGCGACGGCGCTGACCGGTGCCGTGGACAACCTCCAGTCACTGCAATCGACGTCGAACCAGCTGGCGGTATCTGCGGTGACGGGCAACCTCGACGACATCCACAAAGCGACGATCGCCGCCACGCGCGCCCAGATCACCATGGAGCTTGTCTCCACGGTACGGAACAAGGGCGTTGACGCGTTCAACGAGATCATGAGGATGCAGGCCTGATGCCCCCACAGATTGCCGCTTTCTTCCGCAAGATAGGCGATGGATTCAAGGGCTTCACCGCCGGGCAGCGCACCATCGCCATCATCGGCATCGCCGTCCTGGTGCTCGGCGGAGTGGCCCTGTCAGCATGGTTGGGGAAGCCGTCCTACTCGCCGCTGTTCTCGGGCTTGAAGGACACGGACGCCAACAGCATCGTGGAGCAGCTGCGCAAGGACAACGTCCCGTACGAGCTCAGCAACGGCGGTTCCACCATCCTTGTCCCCGACGACAAGGTCAACGACGAACGGCTGAAAGCGGCCGCGGCGGGCCTGCCGGCGGCCGCGGCCACCGGCTATTCGCTGCTGGACAAGCTCGGAGTGACTTCCTCCGAATTCCAGCAGACCGTGACGTACAAGCGCGCGCTTGAGGGCGAACTCGCCACCACCATCCAGGCCATGGACGGCGTCAAGACCGCCGCCGTTCAGCTCGCCCTTCCGGCAAAAACGGTGTTCACCGCTACGACTCCGGACGCCACGGCATCCGTGTTCGTGGAAACGCAGCCGGGTATCACCCTGTCCGCAGACAAGGTCCAGGCCATCGTCCACTTGACCTCGGCGGCGATCGAAAACCTGAAGCCAACGAACGTGACCGTGGTGGACTCCCAAGGCAACGTCCTCTCCACTGTGGGAGGGGGAGCCACCGGATCCTCGTCCAAGCAAGCCGCCGACTACCAGCAGCGCACCTCCGATTCGGTGAAGGCCGTCCTGGACCGGGTAGTCGGCCCCGGCAACGCCACCGTCGCCGTCGCGGCCGACGTGACTGCAGAGTCCGCGCAGCAGCGCAGCGAGACCTTCTCCACCGCCAAGGATGCCGCTCCGCTCAGCGAGAGCACCAAGACGGAGAAGTACACGGGAACCGGCGGCGGCGCCTCCGGTGTCCTGGGCCCGGACAACATTGCCGTGCCGGGCGGCACCAACGGCAACGGGACGTTCGACTCCAGCGACACCACCAAGAACAACGCCGTCAACAAGGTCACGGAGGACCGCACCATTCCGCAAGGCGCCCTCAAACGCCAGACAATCTCCGTCGCCATCAACCAGGCCGCGGCGGCAGGACTCAACGTCAACTCCGTCAAGGCGCTCGTCACTTCCGCGGCCGGTGTCGATCCCACCCGCGGCGACGTGGTCACGGTTGAGGTGCTGCCCTTCAGCACTTCCGCTGCAGACGCAGCGACACAGGCGCTGGGCGCGGCAAAAGCGCAAGCCGATGCCAAGCAACAGTCGGATTTGATGAATACCCTCATCCTGGCCGGAAGCGTCCTGCTGGCCGTGGTCGCGCTGATTGTGCTGGTGCTGATCCTCCTGCGCCGCCGCCAGCGCCGCGAGCCCGTCGATCTTGGCGAGCGGATGGACTACGAGATGCTGCCCCAAGCGGTGTCCGCTCCGGCGCTCGAAGGGCCCCCCGCCACGTCTGCGATCGAACTGCCGCCTGTGCATCCGGTTCCGGCGTTGCCGATGTCTGGAGCCGAAGCTCTCGACGGCGAACGCCGGCGGGCGCAGATTGAGGCCATGGTTGCCGAGAACCCGGCACGGACCGCCGATTACCTGCGGGGACTCATGGATGAAAGGCAGCCGGTATGAGGGCCGGGGAGTTGGACGTAGGCGGCTTGACCGGTGCCCAGAAGGTGGCCGTGGTGCTGATGCAGATGAGCCCGGCCAGCGCAGCATCCCTCATGACCCAGTTCTCAGAGTCCGAGGCCGAGGACATCGCGGGCGAGATCGTGCGCTTGCGCCGCGTCTCGTCAGCCGTGGCGGACCATGTCCTGACAGAATTCCACGACCTTGCGGTCAGCGGGCGCCGCACGGCCCGCGGCGGCCAGGAATTCGCCGTCGGGCTCCTGGAAGCGTCCTTCGGTGCGGACAAAGCCGCCGGTTTCATGGACCGTCTCGCATCCACGATGGCCGGGAAGTCCTTCGAATTCCTGGAAATGATGGATCCGGGCCAGCTCCTGGCCCTCATCGACGGCGAAATGCCGCAGACCATTGCCTTGATCCTGGCGCATTTGCGGCCGGGCAAGGCATCCGCCGTCATGGCCGGCCTGGGCGACGTGCAACGGAGTGAGGTGGCCCGTTGCATCGCCACCATGGGGATGGCTTCGCCGGAAGCCGTGGGCATCGTGGCCGAGACCCTCAAGGTTCGCGCCGGAGCCGTCATGTCGCAGAGGAAGTCGAGTGAGATTGTGGGCGGCATCCAACCCCTCGTCGACATCATCAACCGATCCGACATCAACACCGAGCGCTCCGTGTTGGAAGGCCTGGAAACCCTCGATCCGGACCTGGCCACGGAAGTGCGCGCCCGGATGCTGACGTTCGTGGACATCGTGAAGTTGGAACGCCGCGACATCCAGCAGATCCTGCGCGGCGTTAATGCCGAAGTGCTCGCCGTCGCCATGAAGGGTGCGCCCGCCGCGGTGCTCGAGGCAGTGCGCACCAACGTTTCCGGGCGCAACCTCGAAATCCTCGAAGCCGAGATGGCTTCCGCCGGGCCTGTGCGCGCCTCCCAGGTTGAAGAGGCGCGGGCAGAGATTGTCCGTTCCATCCGTGAGCTTGAGGCCGAAGGCGCCATCGTGGTCCGGCGCGGCGAAGAAGACGACTATGTCTACTGAGGCCGGACTCCGCAGGGTGGTCTTCCCGGACATCCAGCCGGCCACGAGCTCACGCAAGGAGGACCGGGGGTACACCCAGGGACACGCGGCAGGCTACGCGGCCGGAATCCGGGCAGCGGCCGCCGAACAGCTGGGTCTCCGGGAACAGCTTCAAGCCGAACACCGCGCAATGCTCGACGCCGGGCGCCTGGCCGTGGGGCACGCTGTCCGTGCGCTCGAAGCGGCGGCCGCCGAGTCCCGGCAGCGCCGCGGCGCCGTGCTGGAGGAAGCACAGGACGTCTTGGCAGCCGGTGCGATGGAACTCGCCGAAGCCATCCTGGGCTACGAGCTCAACGACGGCGCGAACACCGCCCGCGCCGCTTTGGCCCGGGCCCTGGCAACGGCTTCCGACGTGCAAACAGTGACCACTGTCCGGCTCCACCCGGAGGACCTCGCCGCGCTGACCGCCGTCGACATCGGGAGCGTGGCCGGCGTCGAACTCAAGGCCGATCCCGCACTGGACCGCGGCGATGCGATCGCGGAGTATCCGCAGGGCTGGCTCGACGCCCGGCTCGGTACCGCGGTGGACAGGGCCAAAGCAGCCCTGTTGGGGAACGACGCATGAGCCTTACCGCATACCGGCCGCACGCAGGCCGTTTCCGCGCAGCCCTCGCCGCCGCGGCACCGCAGCGGGTGGGCACTGTGACGTCCGTGCTCGGCCTCGGCCTGGAGGTCTCCGGGTTGGACTGCGCGGTGGGAGATCTGGTCACCATCGGTGAGGCCCCAGGACTCGACGCCGAAGTGGTCGCCTCAGTCAGTGGCGCCGTGCGCTGCATGCCGCTGGGACGGTTGACCGGAGTGGCCGCGGGAGACCCGGCCCGTTCCAAAGGCGCTCCGATCCTGGTCCCTACCGGCCGCGGCCTTTTCGGGCGGGTATTGGATGGGCTCGGGCGTCCGATCGACGGCAAGGGCCCATTGCCCGCGAGTCCCATGGTCCCCCTGGACAACGAAGCCCCGTCCGCGATGCACCGCGCCCGGGTGGACACCCCGCTCCAGACGGGCGTCCGTGTCCTGGACACCATGGCCACTCTTGGCCGCGGTCAGCGCATGGGGCTGTTCGCAGGCTCGGGCGTCGGCAAGTCCTCGCTGCTGTCCATGATCGCCCGCGGCACCGACGCCGAAGTCTCCGTGATTGCCTTGGTGGGGGAGCGCGGGCGCGAAGTGCGGGAGTTCCTGGAAGATGACCTCGGTCCCGAAGGCCTGGCCCGTTCAGTGGTGGTTATTGCAACGTCCGATGAACCTGCCCTGATGCGCTTGCGCGCCGCCGTCACGGCCACCCGGATTGCCGAATCCTTCCGCGAGGCCGGCCAGGACGTGGTGCTCATGATGGATTCGCTGACCCGTGTGGCCATGGCCCAGCGCGAAATCGGCCTCTCCGCCGGAGAACCTCCCGCCACCCGCGGCTACCCGCCGTCGACCTTTTCCGTGCTGGCGCGGCTCCTGGAACGCGCCGGCACCGCCGAAACCGGATCCGTGACCGGTATCTACACGGTGCTGGTGGACGGCGACGACCACAACGAACCGATCGCCGACGCCGCCCGCTCGATTCTCGACGGACACGTGGTCCTGGACCGGAAGCTCGCCGTCACGGGGCACTTCCCCTCGGTGGACGTCCTTGGATCGGTGTCCCGCGTGGCTTCCAAGGTCAACTCCGCTGATCGCACTGCGCTCGCGGCCTCCCTGCGCAGGGTCCTCGCCGCGCGGCGCAGCACGCAGGACCTGATCGACGTTGGGGCCTACCACCGTGGCAGCAATCCCTTGGTTGACGCGGCGCTGGACCATGAAGCCGCCATCAACGGGTTCCTGCAGCAAAGCATGGACGATTCCACCCCGTACAGCGAGTCGTGGCCGGAACTCTTCCGCCTCTCCGCAAGCCTCGAAGGAGCCGCGTGAACCGTCAGTTCTCCCTGGCCGGGCTGTTGCGCCTGCGCCAGACCCAGCAGGATGCCGCTGCCAGCGGCCTGGCGCGCGCCAACTCCCGGACCGCGTCCTTGCGATCCCGGCGCGCTACCGCCCGGGAAGAGCTGGCCGAATCCGCCGGAGATCCCGGAAGCTCCGCGTCGCTCCTGGCCATCGCGGCCTCCCGCGCGTCCGCGCAAAGCATGTTGGCTGAGCTTGACGCCTTGGCCGCCAGCGCGGAAGCTGAAGCCGCCGAGGCCCGTGCCGAATACACCGAGGCAAAGCGCCGGGCCGTGGGACTGGAGAAACTCGAAACCCGTCACGGCGCCGCTTTCGAGGCTTACGCGCTGCACGCCGAACAAAGCGTGCTGGACGAGATCGCGTCCTCCGCGTGGCACCGGAAGGCCACCTCATGAGCATGGCGGAGGCCATCGGGCGCATCCAAAGCATCCAATCGGTGTTGCAGCAACTTAGCCAAGGCATCAGCCCGCAAGCAACTTCCGCGACGGCCGACCCTTCCGCGACGGCCGACCCTTCCGCGGGTACGGCCTCTTCGACGGACGCGGCGTCCTTCGCGCAAGCGCTGAGCACCGCCGTCGGGGGATCGACGACGCCGGACGTCAGCCAGTTCGCTTCTTCCTTGGGCCTCGACGGCACCGCGGGCCTCGACGGCACCGCGGGTCTCGCGGGAACTGCGGGCCTCTCCGGCGTTGCAGCCCTCCCCGGCAATGCCGCGCTCTCCGGCATTGCGGGCCTCGGAGTGCTTTCGGGGGTCGGAACCGGCACGGCCGCCGGCGGTGTCACCGGCGATGCCGTAGTGGCTGACGCCAGGAAATACGTGGGCGTGCCCTACGTGTGGGGCGGCACGGACCCGGCCGTTGGCATGGATTGCTCGGGCTTCGTGCAGCGCGTCTTCAAGGATCTCGGCGTCAATCTGCCGCGCGTCGTCAGCGATCAAATGCGCCAAGGCACGCCGGTGGCGTCCTTGGCCCAGGCCAAGCCCGGCGACCTCCTGGTCAGTTTCGGCGGCGAACACATCTCCATCTACCTTGGCAACGGCAAAGCGATCGACGCTCCCGTCCCCGGCCAGACCATCCAGATCCGCGATGCGTGGGAACAGCAGTCCAACTTGACCGCGATCCGCCGCATAGTCCCGGCGGGAGGCTCGTGATGCAGTTGCCTCCCGCCGTTGCGGCCTCCCCGCGTCCGGCTGTTCCGGGCTCTCCACTGGTGCCGCAGCTTGGCGCCTCCGCCGGTTTCGAGTCAGTGATGAACAGCGTGCTGGCATCGGACGCGAAGACCTCCGATGGGCCCGCGCAGCAAGCGCCCGACGGCGGCGCGCAGGGGAAGCCCGCAGCCGACGGTACCGTGCCGCTCGCCCGAGCCGCCAAGCCGGAGGGGACGAAGGTCCCCAAGGACACGGTGGATGCGGCGGGTGCTGTGGATGCGGCAGGTGTCGTTGCGGGTGCTGTTGCCGCTGTTGCGGCAGGTGCTGTTGCGGGCGCGGCCGCAGCCGGCGGTCCCGCAGCCGGGACCGCTGCTCCGCAGACGGGCAGCTCGGGCGGCGCTGTGCCGGTCAAAGTCGGCGTGGTTGACGGTACGGCGCCGGCCAGAGTGGTTGCAGGCACGCTGGCCACGGCAGGCCTTGCCGTAGGGGTGGATACGGGCAGCATCCAGGCGGCGCTGACGGCAAACCCGGCGCCTTCGAACGCCCCCGGTACTTCGGCCCAAGGGCCTGTGGTCCCTCCTCTTTTGGTCCCTGCTCCCTCTGTGCCGGCAGTGCTGGTCGGAAAGCCTGGTCAAAGCTCACGCCAGACCGGTCAGATCCCGGCCAGCCCATTGCCGGCCAGTCTGCAGCCTGCCGGCACTCAACCGTCGAGCCCGTTGCCCGCGAGCCCCCTCCCCGGAACCGCGCTGCCCACTAAACCGTTGCCCGCCGGCCCCGAACCCGGGGTCAACGCGACCGCGGCCCCGGCAGGCGAGTCCGCCACCGCCGTCGCACTTCCCGCCGGGAAACCTGCGACGCAGCAGGAGCCACAGCGGATCCTCGGGCAGGACACTCCCGCCGCCCCGGCACTCGCGCTTCCTGCGGGGATTCCTGCGGGGATTCCTGCGGGGATTCCGGCTGGGATACCGGTGGTGGTGCAGCCAGCGTCGCCGCTCCAGGAAGCTCCTTCGGCGGCCCCCGCAGGCATGGCACCACTCACGCCCCAGGCAGACCCGGCGAAACTCGTGCCACAAGTGTCCGGGCCGCTGTTCTCCCTGGCCTCGGCGGCGCCCGGCGCCCATGTCATGACCTTGAAGCTGTCCCCGGAAGACCTCGGCCCGCTGACGGTCCGGGCCCATATCGACGGTTCAGGGGTGCGGATCGAATTGTTCGCCCCCGGAGAAGCAGGCCGCGAGGCAGTGCGCAGCATCCTGCCGGAACTGCGGCGCGGACTCGGCGAATCAGGCTTCGGCGCCAGCCTCGACCTGTCCGAACACAACGCTCCGGCCGATGCCGGCGCGGGAGGCTCGGACCCCCGGGACCGACGCCCGGCCGATAGCCCCGCCTTCCCGCGCGGCAGCGACGGCGAGCCGGTTCGCCTGCCGCGGACCGCCGTCGTACCTCCCCGAAGCAGTACCAGCAGCCTGGACATTCTTGTCTGATGAAGGAGACCCAATAGTGACCATCCAAGCCATCGCGGCAAGCAGCGGAGTCCAGCCTGGAACCACCGCAGCCGGAACCGCCGCGTCCGCGCCCGCGCAGTCCATGGACTCGAACATGTTCATGTCCCTGCTGGTGACACAACTGAAGAACCAGGATCCGAGCTCACCCATGGATACCAACCAGATGATGAGCCAGACCGTCCAGCTGTCCATGATGGAAAAAATGACGGAACTCACCGCCGACGCCAAGGAGAGCTTTTCGCTCCAGATGCGCAGCGCTGCGGCACAGATCATCGGCCACAACGTCAGCTACGATCTCCCGGACGGGACGAAGGGCTCCGGCGTCGCGAGCTCGGTTTCCTTCGCTGCCGGAACCCCCACCGTGGCGGTCGGGGGAGTGAACGTTCCGCTCGATTCCATCAGCGGGATGACGGCCGCAACGTCGCCCACACCGGCTCCGTCGCCCACCGCCTGACGCTCCATAAGACTCCCCGAACCACCCGAAGAAAGGCAACACCATGCTTCGTTCGCTGTACTCCGGAATTTCCGGCCTCCGTGCCCACCAGGCCATGCTGGACGTCACGGGAAACAACATCGCCAACGTGAACACCGCCGGCTTCAAGGCTTCCTCCACCCAGTTCCAGGACACGCTTTCCCAGATGACGCAGGGCGCTGGGGCCCCGCAGACTGAAACCGGTGGCACCAACCCCGCCCAGATCGGCCTGGGCGTGCGCGTGGCGGGAATCAGCACCAACTTCAGCCAGGGCTCATCGCAGAGCACCGGGCGCGCCACCGACATGATGATCTCCGGCGACGGGTTCTTCATCACCAGCAAGGCCGGCCAGCAGCTCTACACGCGCGCCGGCGCCTTCGACATGGACGCGGCCGGCCGGCTCGTGAGTCCCGACGGCGGCATCCTGCAGGGCTGGTCCGCCGCCAACGGCGTCGTGAACCAGGGGGGTCCCATCGGCCCCATCGCCCTCTCGCCCAACACCACGTCGGCGGCGGTCGCCACCACCAAGGCCTCTCTGGACGGAAACCTGCCGTCCGACGCGGCCGTGGGGACCAGCGTGGAGCGCCAAGTCAAGGTCTACGACGCCGACGGCGCCTCCCGCAGCTTGACGCTTACGTTCAGCCGCTCTGCGGGCGGTTGGGATGTGGCCGGGGCGGACGCCAACGGCGCCGCAGGCAACACGACCCTCACGTTCGCGAACGGTGCGCTGACCTCGGGCGGTGCCATGACCGTCGGCGGCATCACGGTGGACATGTCCACCGTGACCGGCTTTGCCTCCATGAGCACGCTCACGGTCGGCAGCCAGAACGGATCCGAGGCAGGGAATCTGGAGTCCTTCACCCTGGGCGGCGACGGCTCACTCATCGGCTCGTTCAGCAATGGTGCCAAGCAGGTGTTGGCACAGGTGGCCCTTGCCCGCTTCACCAACCCCGGCGGCCTTGAAAAGGCCGGTAGCTCGACTTACGTGGCTACCGCCAACTCGGGCGCGGCCCAGTTGGGTGCCCCGGGCGCCGCGGGACTCGGTACCCTGACTGCCGGGGCCCTGGAAATGTCCAACGTGGACCTCTCCCAGGAATTCACCAACCTGATCGTGGCCCAGCGCGGCTTCCAGGCCAACGCCCGCATCATCACCACCTCGGATGAGGTTCTCCAGGAGTTGACAAACCTTAAGCACTAGTGATGCTGCCCTTTAAAAGCAAGGTGGCCGGCACCCTTGGACGCCGGCCACCCTTCGGGCGATTACCGCATATCTAGAGTCCGGCGACCCCGTTCGGAGTGCCGACGCCTGTGGGCCCGTCCCATCCGGTGCCGGAGAGGCACCACTGGCTCGTGGAGCAAGTGCCCGTCGAACCCGAGGCGACGTCATTGAAGTGCCCCGAGTTTGTGTAGGGGAGGGAGTTGGCCAGTGCCGAGGAGCTGCCGGTGTTCCCGGAAAGCGCATACATGGCCGCGATCAGGGGCGAGGAGAGGCTAGTGCCTCCGTACTGGGCCCATGACGAGGTGGTGCTGCTGCTCGGTGCGTACACTGCCAAGCCGGTCTGCGGATCTGCGACGGCGGAGACGTCCGCTGAGGCGCGCTTGCTGCAGCCGGTGCCGAAGGTGGCAGCCGCCGGCAACGCGGCGTTGACACTTGAGCATCCCGATCCAGAGCCGGACCAGGCAGATTCGCCCCACCCGCGTGAACTGGAGTTCTTGACCAACGAGGTGCCTCCCACCGCGGTGACGTAGCTCGAGGACGCAGGGTAGGACGAGCCGGTGTACCCGTTGTCACCGGTTGACGCTGTCACGGCGATGCCCGGGTGGTTGTAGTACGCACCGTAGCTGGAGTCCGCCGAATCCCCGCCACCGTAGCTGTTGGAGATCGCCGCGACGCCTGGCTGCTTGGCGGCCGTCGATACGGCTGTACCAAGATCGGTGAGGCCGGCTGTTGTCGCCTGTACCACCAGGATTTTGCAGTCCGGGCACGCTGCCGAGATGGCGTCGACGTCGAGGGAGGTCTCGTCAGCCCACCCGGAATTGAACCTGGGGAGCTTGTTCCCGCCGTTTTGGTCCATGATCGTGAGGCAGCCGTTGCTGACCGTGCATGCCGGAAGGCCGAACTGTGAGCGGTAAACGCCGAGATCGCGTTCAAGGTTCGGATAGCCGTAGGCATCCACGACGGCGACCGTTCGGCCGCCGGACTGGAGGCCGGTGATGTTGTAAGCGCTCTGTATATCCGCAGGGGTCTTGCCGGTGGCGGGTGGCGTGCTCGAAGCAGGCTTGGCTTGTCCTCCATGCGCTTGGCCCGCGGTCGTTGAATCATCGACGTACTTGAGCGCAAAACACGAGGCAGAGCCGGCTGGGACATCGGCGCAGGCCTTCTCCGCATGCCAATTGGCGGACGGAGATGGTTGGGCAACTGCCGCCGGCGCTGTTGCTGAGACCGCACCCAGCAACAGCAACAACGCCCCGGAAACGCTAAGAATCTTCTTCACGAATTCTCCCTGAGGATCAAATGAGACCCGAGTTGACAGAATAGTCAACTCGCGTGACAAGCTTCGCACCAAACGTCACTATTGTCACCCATGTCACATCCACCTCCACGGTCCCATGCGCCACGGCGGTGCGGAGGTGCGCCGTTGGGTTACCGGCACTTGCAGTACCCGTTTCAGCAGGCACGGCCAAAGCCCCGACGGAGAGGTTCACGGGAGACGTCTATCTCAACCCCCTCCACAACGGCGAGGCGCCGTCGCGTCTCGTGGCGGCGATGGTCCGCTTCACCCCCGGGGCCCGCACCAACTGGCATTCCCACCCCTTTGGCCAGACCCTGCATTGCACCGACGGCGTCGGTTTCGTCGCTACGCGCGACGGCGGCGTGATCCTCATGCGTGCCGGGGACACGGTCCACACCCCGCCCGGCGAGGAACACTGGCACGGCGGAACACGTGACAACATGATGTGCCACGTGGCCTTGGTGGAGCACGACAACGGAATGAGCGCCACGTGGCTTGAACCCGTCAGCGACCAGGACTACCAAGCCGCGCACGCCCACATCAGCCAATAGTCCGCCTCCACCCGCGTCACGTGAGGCAACTTTTTGGCAATGCGGCTGCGCTGAAACCCCGGAGTCCGGGGCTCGCGGTGGATGAGAGGGAACAAAAACCTGCTCCGTGTGACGCCGTGACAGACCCCGCCACACATCGAGGTCCCGCTCCGCGCTCTTACAGCAAACTTGCAGCTTCTGTCCGGTTCCCGTGCTGTATTCCAGTTCTATCCTGAGGGGATGGAGCAGAACACGGAGTCTGGGAGTGGCGATCGGGCAGATTTGCGGGAAAACCGCGGGTCCCGCTTCAGGGTCAGCCGGCGTGGATTCCTCACCGGGGCGGGGATGGCAGGCGCGGGAATAGTCGCCGGACTAGGCATCGCGAGGACGGGCGTGTTGCCCGGCGGTACGGCCCCGGTCAGCGCGGCGACACCGACGCCGGCAGCGTCACCGACGCCGTCGGCGGGCAGCACGGCTTCCGCTCCGGCGATCCGTAGCTTCGTCTCAACCGCTTTGACCGCTGCCCGCGTTGCCAGCTGGGCCACCGGACCTACCGGCGCGGGCCTGCTGTTCGTGGGACCGATGGGCCATGGCTCGAACGGGCTGATCATGGACAACCATGGGGAACCGATATGGATGGAACCGACCGGCTCCGGCGTGACGGACCTTCGCGTGCAAGCCTTCGAAGGCCAGCCGGTACTGACTTATTGGACGGGAATCGGAACCGGCGGACACGGCGCGGGGAAGGGCGTCGTCAAGGACATCCACTATCGCACCGTGGCCGAGGTCAACACAGGCAACGGGCTGCAAGCGGATCTGCACGAGTTCACCATCACCCCCGCCGGGACGGCATTGATGATCTCCTACCCGACCGTCCAGCATGACCTGACATCAGTGGGCGGTCCAGCGCAGGGCTACATGTTTGATTGCCATGTGCAGGAAGTCGCCATCCGTTCCGGCAAGGTCCTCTTCGATTGGACCGCCTCGGACCATATCGACCTGATTGAGTCCTATTTGCGCCCGTCCGACAACCCCAAGGCCGACGGCTCCGATGCCACGAAAGCGTTCGATCCGTTCCATCTCAATTCCGTGGACGAGAGCGGGGACGCACTCTTGGTTTCGTCCCGCCACACGCACACCGCCTATTTGATCGGCCGTTCCGACGGGAAGATCCGTTGGCGGCTGGGCGGGAAGCGCAGCGACTTCTCGATGACCCCTGAATCGGTCTTCGCTTGGCAACATGATGTTCGGCGCCGGCCCAACGGCATCATCAGCATGTTCGACAACCACTACAACCAGGGCACCACCGGAACGTCGCGCGGGCTGCTCCTCGCCGTCGACGAAAAGGCGCGCACCGCCGTCGTGAAGCAGGAGTTCAGCCGGGGCGGCCACCGGGGCGACGCCGAAGGGAACCTGCAGTTCCTGGATAACGGGCATGTCCTGGTCGGCTGGGGCGCAGATCCGGCCGCCACTGAATTCACTCCCGATGGGAAAGCGGTGTTCGAGGCGACCGGACTGGGTGACGCCTCCTACCGCACCTACCGCTCGCCGTGGACGGGCCGGCCGGACACCGTCCCCGACTTGGCCGCGGTTCCGGGCAACGGGTCCACGATGCAGCTCTACACGAGCTGGAATGGCGCAACCGAGGTCGCCAAGTGGAGGTTCCTGACCGGAGCCGGCTCCGGGCCGCTGTCCGAAGCAGTGACGGTGCCGCGTCGCGGCTTTGAAACCTCGACGGCGGTGGCCGCCGCGCCGAGGGCCGCCGTCGAGGCCTTGGACAAGTCCGGCAACGTTTTGGCGAGGTCGACGGTCATCGCAACCGCCTGAGATCGCAACGGCCTGAGTCTGTCGGACCGCGTTACGGCAGCAGGTGTTCGTGCGCTGCTGCCTCTACCTCCTCCGCTTCTGCCTTGGCCAGGCGGGTCTCTGCGTCGACGTCGATGCGCCGCGTCATCAGCCAGTACAGCCCGGCAGAGACGGGGAGTCCGATGAACAGCGAGATATCGGCGCCGTCGAGGGCGTGGGCTATGAATCCGACGAAGAGCTTGCCGGCAGAGAAGAAGGGGATCATCACCACAAAGCCGACCAGGTAGGAGATGATGCCAGGCCAGCCCCAGCGTCCGTAGATCCCGTCAGGCTTGAAGATCTCCGCGATGGCATAGTGGCCCTTGCGGACAATGAAGTAGTCGGTCAGGTTGACGGCAGTCCACGGGATGAAGAAGTAGAGCACCAACAGCAGGAAGTCGTTGAAGTTGGCGAGGAAGTCGGCCGAAGCAAGGTTCGCCAGGACCACGGAAATCAGGGCGGTGATGGAGATCGTGATGATCCGGATCCTCAGCGTCGGCCGGATCTGGCGCACGCTGTCGATGGACGAAATCAGGGTCAGCGAACCGCCGTACATGTTCAAAGCCGTCACGGACAGCAGGCCCAGGGCGGCGACGAACAAGGCGATTCCACCGAAGCCGCCGAAGAGCTGGTCGGCGGTGGATTTGATCGAGCCGATGGTTTCGAAGTTCTCCCCAGCCGCAGCACCGATGTACGCGCCCAGGAACATCACCCAGATACCGCCGAGTGCGCTGCCCCAGAACGTCCACCGGAAGGTGCCCCGTCCGCTGGCCGGCGGAAGGTAGCGGGAGTAGTCCGAGACGTAGATGGCCCAGGAGATCTGGTAGCCGGCCGCGACACCCAGCTGGCCAAGGAACGGCACCAAGTGGAAGTCAGCCAGGTTGTATGCGCCGGCAGGCATGACCAGTTTGACGGCTGCAATGGTGAGCAGCGCCAGCATGACAATGGTCAAGTACGTGAGGTATCGCTCAAAGGCATGGATGAGGTCGTAGCCGAACAATGCGATGACGACGGCGAGAATGGTGACCACCCAGAACCAGAGGTTTTGGGATCCGAAGTTCACTGATTCCGAGATGGCTTGGCCGGCCAGGATGGTGTTGAAGATGTTGAAGCCAGCGTACTGAAGATAGGCAAAGAGCCACACCAGCAGGGCGCCGATATACCCGAATTGAGGCCGGGACTGGATCATCTGCGGCAAGCCGAGCTGCGGGCCCTGCGAAGAGTGCGCCGCCATGAACAGCGTGCCCACAAGCACGCCGATGGCGATCGCGAGCAGGGACCAGATCAGGTTGCCGCCGGTGGTAATGCTGATCAATCCCACCGCCAAGGTGGCGATCTGGGCGTTGCTGACGAACCACAGCGGTCCGATGTGGGAGACCTTGCCGTGCCGCTCGTCCAAGGGAACATAGTCGATCGAGCGGACCTCCAGCCCTCGGCCTGATCCTTTGTCCGTTGTAGTGCTCATCGCGTTTCTCCTTCGGAGCATCGTGCATCTTGACTTTGGTTTAGCACAGAGTGGGGCGGCCTAGAAGAGGTCGCGGGATTACTAGGGGATCCGGTGGTGCCGCCACGTAGGGAACTGGTCCCGCGCTGCTTGGACGGCATCCGGTGAAAGGTCAAGCGTCGCGAAGGCCGGCTCCGTGCCGAGGCCATGCAGGACAGTGCCCAGGGGATCGATGAGCATGCTGTAGCCGATGGACACCGGAGGAGTCTGGGAGACTGCCGCCACGTACACCCCGTTCTCGATGGCCCGGGCTTTGGCCAGGGTTGCCCATTGCTCGGTCTTGGCCGTGCCGGGAACCCAAGAGGAACAGACGAGGAGCACCTCGGCGCCGGCGTCGGCGAGGACGCGCGCCAACTCGGGGAAGCGGAGGTCGTAGCAGGTCATCAATCCGAAGGTCATGCCGCCGCAGGAAAAAGTGACGGGCACCGGCTCAGGTGCCGGTTTGATGTAGTCCGACTCGCGGAAGCCTTGGCAGTCGAACAGATGGATCTTCCGGTAGCTGGCAAGGCGGGAACCGTCCGGACCGATCGCCACCAGGGTGTTGAACGCCCGGTCCGGCTCACCGGACGCTTCGGGCTCACCGGACGCTTCCAGGAGGCCGGCGACGACGGCGATCCCGTCACGTGCCGCCGTCGCGCAGAGTCGTGCGGCCACCGGGCCGTCAAGGGGTTCGGCCATGTCCACGAAGCTCCGGTCCACCCGGCTTTTCTCGTACGTCGAGTACTCCGGGAACACCACGAGTTCAGAGCCCTCGTCGGCTGCCCGTGCGCAGTAATCCGCGATGAGGTCGAGGTTACGGCTGACGTCCGTGCCGGAATCGATCTGGGCTAGGGTGATGCGCACGTACTCCTCATTTCTCCCTATGTGCTGTGACCCGGGAAACACTGTGGCCAGTCTTCACACAAGGGCGGGTTCTTTTTCCTCCATCACCATCTCCGGCGGCGCCTTCCGGAACCCCTTGGTGATGATGCCCAGCACCACGACGCCGACGCAGAGCCAGATCAGGCCCAGCGTGATGGCATTCGAATCGAGCTGGGAGAGCAGGAACCCGTCGATGATGGCTCCCACCGCCGGCATGACCACGTAGAACAATACGCTGAGCCGGTGCCCCGAGCGACGTTGGCGCAGGTAGTAGGCAATGACCGAGACGTTGACGAGGGTGAAGGCGGTGAAGGCGCCGAAGTTGATGAACGAGGTCGAGGTGGCGACATCCAGGAACATGGCGATGAGTCCCACGGCGCCGGTGATGACGAGGTTGAATACCGGCGTGTGGAAGGACTTGTTCAGCGCTCCGAAGATCTTCTTCGGCAGGACGGAGTCCCGGCCCATGGCGTAGAGCAGTCGTGAGGCGCTGGCCTGTGCCGCGAGTCCGGAGGCAAACTGGGACACCACGAGGCCCGCCAGGAAAACGGCGCCGAAGAACTGCCCGCCGATCTTCAGGGCAATGTCAGACGCCGCCGACGCCGAATCGTCGAACACCCCGCCGGGATGGATCAGCTGGGTCGTGTAGGACACGACCACGAAGATCGCGCCGCCGATGAGTGCCACGAGCATGATCGCCTTCGGCACGGTCTTCTTTGGCTCGATGGTCTCCTCGGTGAGGGTGGACACGGCGTCGAAGCCGAGGAACGAGTACGCGGCGATGGCGGCGCCGGCCGTGATCTTGTCGAAGCTCGACGTGTCGTTGAAGAACGGAGCGGTGCTGACCAGGGCGCTCGCGCCGGAGGTCGAGACCAAGGTTCCAACCGACAAGGCCACGAAAAGGACTATCACCAGAAGCTGAAATGCCATCAGGAGGTAGTTGGCCTTGTCAGCCACCTTGACGCCAACCACGTTGAGCAGCGTGGTGATTGCGATGAACGCGACAATCCAGACCCCGATGGGAATATCCGGGAACTGCGCCGTGAGGTAGGAGCCCCCGATGAGCCAGATGACCATCGGCAGGAACAGGTAGTCCAGCAGGACGGCCCAACCGGCCAGGAAGCCGATCCGGGAATCGATGGAGCGCCTGATATAGGTGTACGCGGAGCCGGCCACCGGATAGGCAACCGCCATGCGGCCGTAGCTCTGCGCGGTGAAGAGCATGGCGACCATGGCCACCAGATACGCCGACGGGGATGCTCCGCCGGTGGTTTCGGCGATCACCCCGAAGATCGCCAGCACGATGAGCGGGGTCAGGTAAGCGAGGCCGAACAGGACCAGCGAGGGCAGTTTCAGGGCGCGCGTGAGGCTCGGTTGTGTTGTCACCGGTGGTTCCTTAGGAGTCGGAGGACCGCGGGGTCCACGTGGTCGGGTCGATGCGGCCTTGGTAGACGGGCAGGTCAATGGGCGGCTCGCCGGGGCGGAATTGGGACCAGGGACGGTTGAGGTTTTCGGTCCCGTGCGTGCGGACATGCTCGACGGCGGAGAGGTCCAGTTCCGCGGCGAGAAGGGTGGGGGCGTCGTCGTCGGCCTCGGCTATCGTGTTTCCCTCGGGGTCGACGATCAGGCTGAGGCCCTTGCCGGTGGGGCCCGCGCAATTGACGCTGACCATGAAGACCTGGTTCACAATCGCGTTTGCCTTGGCGAGGACGAGTTCCTGCTTGCGGTCCGGCGTCGTGGTTTTGACGACGTTGAGGATGACTTCGGCGCCCATCCACGCCAGCTGGCGGGTCACCTCGGGGAACCAGGCGTCGTAGCAAATGTTCAGGCCCACCCGGCCGATCCCTTCCAGGTCGACGGTCGTGAACCGGTCGCCGGGGTCGTAGGGTTCGAAGGGGCGCCAAGGGAAGATCTTGCGGTAGTACCCGGCAAGGCCGCCTTCCGGGGAAAGGACCAACTGGGTGTTGAACAATTGCCCCTCGGGTCCGCGCTCGCAGACGCTGCCCGGAACCAGCCAGATCCCCAGGTCCGCGGCGAGCTGCCGTAGCTCGCTGACGCGGGGACCGTCAAGCGGCTCGGCCGCGTCCTGCAGCATTTCCGTGCGCTGCAGGTCCGGGTTGGAATCCCCGAAAAGGTGCAGTTCCGGGAAGACCACGAGCTTGCTTTCCGGTTGGATCGCGACGGCGGCCGCGACCTCGTCCGCGAAGGCCTGGATCGGCTCGCCGATCAGTCGGGGTGCCGCTTGGGCGGCGATGAGGGGAAGGATGCGTTGCACTGGTTTCTCCACGTTGTCGTTGTGACTCGCCTCATATTAGATCATAATGATCAAATAAAAGGAAGGTGGATTTTGCCACGTAAAGTAGCGGATATGACCCGTCAGCTCGAGGACGCCACCGGCGACTCTCCCATCGATGCTGCCCCTTTGCTCGGTATCGACCGCCGGAGCGCCATCGACGCCGTACGGTTGCGGATCGGAATGGCCATCTCCTTGGGGCTGCTTCAGCCGGGGGAGAGGCTGCCCGACCAGCAAGACGTCGCGCTGGGCCTGTCGGTCAGTCCGATCACCGCGCGGAGGGCCCTGGCCAGTCTGGCTGACCAGGGCGTCGTTGTCCGCCGTCGAGGGCGCGGCGGCGGAACCTTTGTCGCTGATGAGCCGCCGCAGAAGGTGCTTGAGCAGCTCGCTGCTTCGCCCGCGGAATCCCTTGCCGTGAACCGGTTGGTGGACCGCCGGCTGCTGTTCGAATGCGCGGTCACCCACTTCGCCGCAGTCAATGCCACGGTGGCCCAACTTGACGAGCTGGAACGGCTTACCCAGGAAATGGCCGGGTCAAGCAATTGGTCCGAATACCACCAGGCCGACGAGCGGTTTCACAGGCTGGTCGCGGCGTCGTCGGGCCTTGGAGCGGCGGTCGACGTCTACAACGAGGCGTTGGCGGAACTCTATGCCTACTTCATCCCGTACCCGATCGAGTTCCTCCACGAATCCAACCGTGACCACATAGCGCTCGTGAACGCCCTGCGGGATGGCGACGATCGCGCGGCCGTGGAGGTATCGCGGCGGCACGTGGACGTGTTGCACAAGACGATGTTCATGGGCCTAGCCGGCGGCGATGGCCGCAAAATGGGGTAAACGACGGCTCTTGCCTTATCGTCCGGGATTTCGGACTAATCCTGGACGCCTTTCCGTGATCGGTATCACTTGGCATGCTCTGATTGATTCTCAGTTGGGGACATCGGACTTCGGTTGTCAAAGTGAGGATTAGGCATGCAGGCCACAGGAAAAACGGGATCAGGCGGGCCACGCGTTGAGCGTCGTTCCATCGACTTTGTCCCGGAAAATGAACGCCATGGTTCGCCGGGCCAGCAGTTCACGCTCTGGTTCGGGGCGAACATGCAGATCACGGCCATTGTCGACGGCGCCTTGGCCGTACTGTTCGGCGCCGATGCGCTGTGGGCGATCATCGGCCTCCTGGTCGGAAACCTCTTGGGTGGCGCGGTCATGGCGCTCCATGCGGCCCAGGGGCCGAAGCTCGGCTTGCCGCAGATGATTTCCAGCCGTGCGCAGTTCGGGATCTTCGGGGCGGTGATTCCCTTGGTGCTCGTGGTCGTGATGTACCTCGGCTTCGCGGCGACCGGAACGGTCCTCTCAGGACAAGCAATCAGCCTCATCCTCCACACGGACACCCCGGCGGTGGGCATGGTCGTCTTCGGGGTGCTGACCATCGTCGTGGCGACCCTGGGCTACAAGTACATCCACATGTTGGGCCGCATTGCGACCGTCGTGGGTGTCCTCGGCTTCACCTACCTGGGCATCAGGTTGTTGACCAGCCAGGACGTCGGCGCACTCCTGGGTGCCGGCGGTTTCGAGTTCCCCACCTTCCTGCTCGCCATCTCGCTTGGCGCCGGATGGCAGCTGACCTACGGCCCGTACGTGGCCGACTACTCCCGGTACCTGCCGTCCAAAACCCCGGCACGCAAGACCTTCATGTCGGCGTACCTCGGCACGGTGATTGGGTCCCAGTGGTCGATGACCCTGGGAGCGCTCTTCGCTGCCCTCGCATTGCCCAAGGGGGCACGGTTCCTGGACGGCCAGGTCGCTTTCCTCGGGAACCTGAGTGGCGGCGGACTGATCGCGGTGGTCATCTACCTGGTGATCGTGACCGGAAAACTTACCGTCAACACGCTGAACGCTTACGGCGGCTACATGACCATGCTCACCTCGGTCACGGCGTTCACCCGCAAGTCCGCAGTAGCTTCATGGACCCGGTTTGCCTACGTGATCGGCTTTATCGGGCTCTCGGTGCTCATCGCCGTCCTTGCTTCCCCGGATTTCATCGCCAACTTCAAGAACTTCGTCCTGCTCCTGCTGATGGTCTTCATCCCGTGGAGCTCCATTAACCTGGTGGACTACTACCTGGTTTCCAAGGAGAAGGTGGACATTCCGGCCCTGTATGACCTGAACGGGCGCTACGGGCGCTGGAACAAGACCGCGCTGCTCAGCTACGCGATCGGTATCGTCGTCCAGATCCCGTTCCTGGCGCAGACCCTCTACACCGGACCGATGACGGACCTTCTGGGCGGGGCGGACATCTCCTGGCTCGTAGGCCTCGTGGTCACGGCAATCGTGTTCTATCCGCTGGCCAAGAGGAACTCCAACGCTCCGGCCGAGATGGTCTACCCGACGGAACCCGCCTCGGAGGCAGAAGCTCCGCTAGCCGGTTCCGTGCCGAACGCCGCGTCAGTTTAGTCTCTGCCCCCTCCGACGCTCGCTCACTTTTGGGGTGTTTTCGGCGGACGCTCGCTCACCTGAGGTGAGCGGGCGTCCTTTCTTTTGGCCGTAGAGGTGAGCGGGCGTCCCGACGCCAAGGAGGGAACGACGTCGGGATCAGGCTTGGGTGCCTAGCCTGCGGGAGATCTCCCTGGCGCACCGGGTCACTTCCGGAATCCACTCCCTGGCGACGTCTTCGATGCGGACCGCCCGTTCCTCTGGCGTCTCGGCGTCCTTTGCCCTGTGCCTTGTGCTCCCGCCGGGGAATGCCCGGTTCGACACCGTCAATGTCACGCTGGCCACGGGATAGCGTTGCCGGTCGAGGACGGCGACGGCCACTGAGGAAAATCCCGCTGTGACCTCGTCCTGCTCCCAGGCGTATCCGAGCGACCGTGCCCGCGCCAAGAGATCCTGCAGCGCTGGCAAGGATTGCGGGCCGTTGCTGTGGCGCTCCGCGAAGGCCTCCGGTCCTGGGAAAAGCGCGGCCACCTGCGCGGGGTCCATTTGGGCCATCATCGCCCGGCCGCTCGCCGTGAGATGGGCGGGAAGGCGCACTCCTGTGTCGGTGACCAAGGGGCTTTGCCGCGGGGCCCGCTCCTCGATCACGTAGACGACGTCCCGCCCGTGCATCACGGCAAGGTGTGCAGTCCGGCGGGTCCGGGCGACGAGCCGGGACAGGGGGAACCGGGCGATCCGCTGAATGGGAGCCTGCCGCGAATACCCGGTCCCCAACTCATGGGCGGTCACCCCCAAGGCATACTTCCGCTCCTCGGGAAGGTGGACCAGGAAGCCGTCGTCGATCAATGAGGCAATGAGCTGATACGTGGTGGACCGAGGCAGGCCAACATCGCGCGCAATGATTGATGCGCTGACCGGGCCGGCCTGGCCGGCGACGTATCTAAGAACCGCCAGCACCTGGGCCGCGGCCGGCGCCTTGGGCCGCACGGAGTGACTGTACATCGTCCCAGAATACGCCTCGGATTGTCTGGTATACCGGACGTTCGACCCGCTAAGAGAACCCCGCCAGCCGGGCCCGCGCCGTCTCCGCGGCCCGACGCTCCCGCTCGGCTAGCCGGGCTGCCAGCTTGCGGTTCCGCTCGGCCAGGGTGATCGCCCACTCCGTCTCGGCAAGCTCCTGTTGCAATGCGGCCAGCTTGTCCTTGGCGGCTTTGACGTCGACGGCGAGTTGTTCGCTCCGGCGCACGGCCTCCGACTTTTCGCGCTCGGCCTGGGCGAGTTCCAGGTCGGCCTTGTCCGCGCTGCGCTGTGCTTCCGCGAGTGCGGTTTGCGCCTTCTCGCGTTCGCGCTCCGAGTCGGCGCGAGCCCGCTGTGAGTCTGCCCTCCCGCTTTGCCGCCCGCCGTCGTCGGGCTCTTCTTTGCCCGGGCCCACCACGGGAAGCGTGCCCGCAATCGCCACCGCGCCCGAGAGATCCACGGGTTCCAATCCATTCGTGGCGAGCGAACGCACAAGCTGCCCGCTGCGGAGCGCCGCGGCAGCGCCGGGATCGGTCATGGCGGCCCTCAAGGTTGCCTCGATCTCCATGGCGGCAGCGCCACTGACCTTGACGCCGAGGCCTTCCGCCACTGTCCGGGCCTGCTCGACGGCGGCACCCAGGACGCGGGGGCGCTGTTGGCCGAGAGTGCGGAGACGGTCGTGATCCTGCTGCTCCTGTGCCTCCCCGAGCGATGCCCCCAGCTCCAACACCCCCGCGAATTCCTTGGTGCCGTGCCGGACGAGCATGTTCACCGCCCACGCCGCGGTCGAGGGCTTGGGCAAGTGGGCGATGTGTTTCGCCAGTTCGGCGTCCCCCGCGGACTTGGCTTCCTTGGCCCGCGCCGTGCGGGCTGCCGTGAAGGCCGAGGGAACCAGCGTGTAGAGCTCGACGGCGACCGCGGCCAGTTCCATGGTGGAAGCGGTTGCAGTATTACTCGGCGAGGAACTCGGCCAAGGCGTCGGCCATGACGCTAGGTTCCCAGCCGTGGTTGGCGCCTGGAATGGTGGCCTTTCGGGCACTCGGGATGTTGGCCACGATGGAGTCGGCCGCTTTCGGCATGATCGGAATGGTTTGCTCGCCGACGATCGCGAGGGTTGGCTGGGTGATGCCGGACCACAATTCGGCGCGAGGCGCGGACTGGGACCACGCGAGGGATTCGGCGTCGGCCAAAAGGCTTGGGCCCAATTCGATCATGATGGGCCATCCTGGACTGTTCTTGGCGCCGGCCAGCCACTCCGGCGGCATGTCCTTCATGTAGTACTCGATGGTGCCGGCCTTGTCGCCGGAGGCGACCCGTTCCTGGAGCCCGGCGAAGAATTCAGCCCCGCCGGTGCCGAGTTCTTCGCTCAGCGGAGTCTCCCAGAGCGCGAGCTTCGTGACGGGCAGGCCTGCTGCCGCGGCGGCCAGGGAAATAGAGCCGCCGGAAGAACTCCCGAAGAGCGCGGCCTGGCCGCCCGCAATGTCGATGAGCGTGGCGAGATCGTCGATGTTGTCCTTCAGGGTGAATGACGGAGCCTCGGCGCTTTCCCCTCGGCCGCGCCGATCGTAGTTCAGCACCGTGAATCCCTTGGCGGCCAGGAGTTTGGCCATTTCCACCGTGTTGGCGTCGAAGCCCCTGAATTGCATCGCGCCGCCGACCAGAATCACGGCAGGCCCCTCGCCGTGTTGGTCGTAGCCGATGCGGGTACCGTCTTTCGAGATCGCAAATTCGGACATTCCAGACCCTTCGATGTGGCGGACAGTCGGTTCCTAAACTCTGCGGCCCAGCCACGTGCGGGTCAAGGGGAAAGGCGGTGACAAGGAGTTCTTAAGAGCTTCTTAAGTGCTGGGCGCCAGAGTGGAAGCAGGCCGCACCACGGCCGTCACCCCCGAACCGGAGACACCATGCGATCACACCCCAAGCACAACACTTCCACGGAAGGCCGCCCTTCCGCCGTCGTCCGTCACAGTGTGCCGCTGCTTCCCCAGCCCAGGTACTGGCTTCTGTGGGGCATTGTCCTGGCCGCGGCAGTACTGGCCATTGGCTTCAGCGTTCAGTCTGTTGCGGGCCTGACCACCAGTGAATTCGGTGTGGACCAGGAACTCAGCCGCCATCACGTGGGTGCACTGACCACCGTGGCCATGGCACTGAATTTCCTTTTCGCCCCCGCAGCGGGAGCTTGCATTGTCCTGGTGATCGGCTTTTACCTTCTCCTGGTCCGCAAGTCCTTCGTGCGTGCGGTCATGTTTGTGCTCTTCGCATGTTCGGGCTGGGTTGCCAGCGAGGCATTCAAACTGATCGTTGCCCGCCACCGGCCCAACCCCGCGCTTCTTTTCGACCCCCTGGCTCCGGAGACGGGTTCCAACAGCTTTCCCAGCGGCCATACCGCCTTTGCCGTAGCGCTCGCCTTCGCCCTGTACTTCCTGGTCCGGGGAACCCGGTGGGGAGTCATCACCGCTTGGGCCGGTGCCGTGCTGGCAGTGGTAGTGGCGTGGTCCCGGATCTACATCGGAGTCCATTACCCCAGCGATGTTGTGGCGTCATTCCTGGCCACCAGCGCCGCAGTGATCGTCTTGGCCGGGCTTTGGAACCGGTACTCACCGCGCGTTTTCGCGCGGTTGCCGTTTGGTGCGGGTTCTGAAGCCCGCCCGGAAGCAACCGCGTCGGAAGCCACCGCAACCAACGCACACGGATCCTGAGGAGGACCCCATGCACGTACTTTCCGCCATGCCCGCGTTCCTCGATCCCACCACCCTCCTCCAGGGCATGGGCCCCGCGGCGCTGGGCGTCGTGGCGCTGATCGTTTTCATCGAGTCCGGTCTCCTGTTCCCCTTCCTGCCCGGTGACTCGTTGCTCTTCACTACCGGCTTGCTTCACCAGCAATTGCAGCTTGAATTGCCGGTATTGATCGCCGTCGTATCGGCCGCCGCCATCGCCGGAGACCAGATCGGCTACATGCTCGGGCGCAAGTTCGGACGGCGCTGGTTCAAGGACGACGCACGCGTGCTGAAGACCGCCCACCTGGACACGGCCGAAGATTTCTTCAAACGCCGTGGCGGCCCGGCGATCGTCTTGGCCCGCTTTGTCCCCATTGTGCGGACTTTCGCGCCGCTGAGTGCAGGCATCGCCCGCTACAACTACAAATCCTTCACCCTATGGAACATCGCCGGTGCCGTCATTTGGGCGACCTCCGTGACACTCCTGGGCTCCTGGCTGGGACACTACGAGTTCGTTGCCAAGAACATTGATGCGATCGCCGTCATCATGGTCCTGATCTCAGTCCTTCCGTGGGGAGTCGAGTTCCTCAAAAAGCGACGCAAGGTCAAAGTGGGGGCCGCAAACGGGCACGCCGGGGAACAATAGACAGCATGACAACAGCTGAGCGGCCGTGCCTCCTCCTGGTCGAAGACGACGCCGCTCTGGGGCCGCTTATCAGCGAACTCCTGGAGCCGGACTTCGCTGTCCACTTGGCTGTGAATGGGGGCGATGGGCTCCACCTCGCGTTGACCCAGGGTTGGGATGCGATGGTCATCGACCGGGGGCTGCCGGTCATGGACGGCATCGCATTGATCAAGGCCATCCGTGCCAAAGGGATTGCCACCCCGATCCTCATCCTGACGGCGCTCGGTGCCACCGATGAGAAGATCCGGGGCCTCGACGCGGGTGCGAACGACTACATGAGCAAGCCGTTCGATGCCATGGAACTTGCCGCCCGCTTGCGTGCCCTCACCAGGACGTATGCCCAGCCGCCCCAGACCCTGGAAATAGGGGATTGGGAGCTCGACGCCGGTGCACGCTCCATGCGCTCCGTGTACGGTTCTGTCGTCACGCTGACGGCGAAGGAAGCCGGGCTCCTCGAAACCTTGGCGGGCGAACCCGAACGTGTCTTCACCCGTGAAGACCTCATCAACACCTTGTTCCACCCCACGGACCAGCCCGGCGTGATCGACACCTACGTCCACCACTTGCGCCGCAAGATCTCCAAATCGGTGGTCCGGACGGTCCACGGCCTCGGATACCAGATCGGCGAGCCCCATGATTGAGGACCATTCCCATGAGTGAGAACCCGGACCAGGCGACGCTCCGCAAAGCGTCGCTCAAGATCGCGGTGCGTATCAGCGCGGCGTGTGCGGTTTTAGTTCTTTGCCTGCTGGCGGCCGCGGCGATCTACCTCTTCAACCAAGCACAGCATCCATCCCTGCCTGGACCAGGCGAATCCAACTCCGTCTACGCGTATCTGGACACCAAGGACCTTCTGAAGGCCATGATCGTTGCCGGGATTGCGGGGATCCTTCTTGCCGGGGCCATCGGCTGGCTCAGCGCTCGGAGTGCCATCAGGCCCCTGGGAGAAGCGTTGGCCTTGCAACGAAGGTTCGTGCAGGACGCCAGCCACGAATTGCGCACACCCCTCGCCATCCTCGACGCACGCGTCCAGCTCGCCCAGCGCGATGCCCCCGCGGACTCCAAAACCGGGGAAGCACTCGCTCGCATCCGCAATGACACCGCGACCCTCACCGGCATCGTCAACGAATTGCTTGTCGCGGCGACAGGCTCGCCCGCGGATGCCCCCGCAGAGCCGAGCGATCTCGCCAAGGTGGCGCGCGCCGTCGTCGAAAGCCTGCAACAACTCGCGGGGGAGAAAAACGTCCGCGTCATCCTGACGGAAAAGGACCGCCCTTTCGCGCTCATAGACGGCAATGGCTTCCGCCGCGCCCTCCTTGCCCTGGCCGACAACGCGCTGGCGCACACCCCTGCCGGCGGCGAAGTAAGAATTACGACGGCGGTACTCGGCAACCGTGCGGTGGTCACGGTCGCGGATTCCGGGGCCGGGATCAAGGGAGTGGACCAGACCCGGATCTTTGACCGCTTCGTGAGGACACACAGTCCTGAGGGCGCACCTGGGCAGCGCAGCTTCGGAATCGGCTTGGCGTTGGTCCGTGAAATCATCACGGCAGCCCGCGGTGCTGTGGAGGTTGAACGCAGCGGGCCACAGGGAACGGTCATGAAGATCACGCTGCCGCTTGCTGGGAAAGATACGACTGCGAAGGACGCCTCTCCGAAAGACACGGCGCCGGGCCCGGCATAGTTTACTCACGCGGCCTGCGGTTTGGCGGGTTGGCCGTATTTGAGCGCTTTGGCGTGGTGCGGTAGCTTGCGTCGGTGGCGCCTGGAATCTGAAGCGACGGTATAGGGCGGATCTGTGCCCCGCATCCCGTCTCCTGGCAAGGGCGGGGCTGTTGATCGGTAGGTATGGCCGGTGGGGGTGCGGATGTCGAGGACGTGCCGTGTTCCGATACCGGTTCGCGCTGTCCAGCCGGGGAGTTCTTTGGTGTGGTTGCAGGCTTCGCAGAGTCCTGCCCCGTTGGTCAGGTTGGTGGTGCCGCCGTGGTGCCAGGGGATGATGTGGTCGATGTGTCTGATGGGTGCGTCGCAGTAGGGGGTGCGGCAGGTGTCGTCGCGGGCCTGGATGAAGCGCCGCAGCCCGGGCGGGTACAGCCGGGCGCGGGAGTCGACGCCGACCAGTTCCCCGGTTGCGGGTGCGGTGTAGAGGCGCCGGAGCCAGAGCTTCAATTCGTGATTGTGGCCGGGACCTGCTTGGCCGTCCTCGGTCTGACCTGGAGCGGACGTTCCATGGCCGCTGCTGTCGTTGAGGAGTTTCCGTGCCCAGCCGGCGGGGACGATGCCGTAGCCGGGGAGCTGGGCTGGTTCGGCGTCGCTTTGGAAGAGGGTGCGGTCGGTCATGACGAGCTGGATCTCGACCCCGCTGATTCCTGCGGGGGTGCCGGTGGTGCGTTCGACCAGGGTGTCGGCCATGATCTGTCCCCGGGTGCGGGTGTCCTCGCCGGCGTTGCGGAGGGTGTCGGCGTGCCGGGACAGGGCAGCGTGCACGGCCACTCCTTGGGCGACGGGAAGCAGGGCGGTCAGGTAGGTCATGGTGTCCGGTGCCGGGCGGAGGCTGACGTGCCGTTCGGTGGCGGCGTGGCTGGCGCGTTGGGTGACGGTGCGGGGGTCACGCCGGTAGGCCGCGGCCCGGGCGGCCGCGAGGATGGCTTTGTCTCCGGCGCCGTCGAAGGTTCCGGTGTCGGGGGCGAGTTCCTCGTCCACGGCGCAGCGGTCTTCGGCGGACAGGCAGGCTGTTTCTTTCACGAGCAGGGTGGCGCGCCATTCGTTCAACTGCCCGGTATTCAGGGCGGCGAGGGTGCGTGGCATTTCGGTGACCAGCGCTTTCGCGAGTCCGAGGAGCCGGGATCCTTTGGCGGGGGATTCCCGCCGGGCCAAAGCCACCTGGGCTGCGACGCCGCGTCCGTGTTCGTTGGCCGGGACACCGGCCGCGGCGTCGGCGCTGCGCTGGACGGCATCGAACGCGACGGCGATCCTGGCCTGCGCGGCCGCTGCCGCGGACTTCAAGTCCTCCAGGGCACGCAACTGGTCGATAAGTTCGGCGCGGTCAACTGGTGCCGTGCCGTTCGGGAGGTCTGGCCGGAATGAGGTCATGGCATCGATCAAGTCCCGCACCCAGGCACCCGACACCGGAACCGCGCTGCCCGCTGCCCGCTGCCCGCTGCCGCGCTGCCCGCTGGCGCGCCGGTTCCGATCAGCTGCGTTCCCCGAGTCCCCTCCATAACCAAAGCATTCCAGAGGGGTACGACAGTAATGGGCTCAAAAAGGCCCTCCCGCGCCCAAAAACAGGAAAATTAGTAGAACTTTTTCGGGACCGCTGATGGACCACAGCCTTGCCGGTCTTCAAGGGGCCCGCAGTCCCGCATGGTTACCCTGAAGGGGTGACTCGTACACGTCGGCTGAGCGTCGTCCTGATCTTGAACCTGGTGCTGGTGGCCGGGTTGGTTGTCGTGGGGATCTCGGCGAATTCGTTGGGGGTGCTCGCGGAGGGCGCGGACTATCTGGCAGATGCTGCCGCTATCGGGGTGTCGTTGTTGGCTGTCCGGGTGTCGAAGCTGCCGCCGACCCCCACGCGTCCACACGGGTACCCAATGGCCACGACGTGGGCTGCAGGGGTAAATGCCGGCTGGTTGCTCGTCTTGAGCATCGCGATTCTGGCGGGCGCCGCCGGACGGCTCATCACCGGCACCAGCGAAGTTCGCGGGCTGCCGGTGCTCATCGTCAGCGGGATTGCCGCCGTCGTGATGTTCGTCGGCGCCCTTATCCTCGGCGGTGACGACGGCGGCGGCGACGACGACGACGGCGACGGCGGCAACAAAGCCGGCGGCGACCTGAACATGCGTGCCGTCCTTCTTGATACCGCCGGCGACGCCGCGGCTGCGGCCGGGGTGGCACTGGCCGGTGCCGTCATCTACGTGACGCAGGGCCTTTATTGGCTTGATCCAGTCGTCGCGGCGATCATTGCCCTTGTGGTGGGATATCACGCGGTCCGTTTGCTGATCGAAATCTTCGGGGCACTGAGGGTGCATCGACGTAGTGGCTCGCGGCCATGAGCGCCCCGGCGATGCGCGGGACCGAACGGGTGTTGCGGATAGTCCTCGCGATTGCGATCGTCGGCGGACCCTTGGGCTACCTCGTTGGCGGGCTGCTAGCCCCGGCCATCCACACTTCCGGAGCCTCAACTATTGAAGCGAATGCGGCGGCCGATCCGGTCACGAACGCCGTGCACGTGGCAGCGTTCGTGATCGCCTCGTTCCTGCTCCCCGTTGGAGCCGCCGGCCTCGCCTACCTCTGTTACCGTCGCATGCAGTGGCTCGCCACGATCGGTGGGCTGCTGGGCGTGGTGGGCTGGCTGCCCTTCTCTGCCTTGGCCGCCTTGGATGATCTCGCGAGCACCATGGCTCAGCTTCGGGACCGCGGTTCTTATGCGGCGTTGCTGGATCAGTTCACCAATGACACGGTCATGAACACGTATCTGGTGGTCTACGTTGTTTGCCACTTGGTTGCCTACGTGCTGTTCGGAATCGGGTTGTACCGGGCGGGGGCCATCCCGCTTTGGGCGGCTTGGGCGATGATCGCCAGCAGCCCCCTGACGATCGTCGCGTTCGCTTTCCACGACGGCGGCCGCACCGCCGTCGGCGTTGTTGCGCTGGCCTTGTTGCTGATCGGCGGCCTGCCGGCAGCTCAGGCCATGGTCACAGCCCTACGCCGGACCCTCCCGTGACAGGGCCGCGTGCTCAACCTGCGGCCGGTACCTCAGTCCGCCGGCTGAGCCGTGGGGGAGGACTCTTGACTTCGTGCCTTGTGGAGCCGGTATTCGCGGGCGGTGATCCAGACGATGAAAATATCGAAGGCGGTCAGGAGGACAAGGCCCCAGGAGAAGGCCACGGCGATCCGGTAGCCCTGGTAAAGGATAAAGACCAGCAGGAACGCGATCATCCACGGGTAGGCCCAGAGCTTGTCCTTCAGGACGGCCCAGACCAGGACGATTTTGACCAGGCCGTGGAGCAGCAGGTAGATCGCGCCGAACACTGATGCCGATACCGAGAGGTTCGAGCTCATGTGCACCAGGCTGTTCGCCACGAAGTCGTGGGGATCCTGGGCGAGTTCATGCTGGGTGAGGAACCTGACCAGATCACCGATTTGTTTGGGCGTCACCAGCAAAAGAAGGACGCCGCCGATCAGTTCCAGAACACCATCCAGGCCCTTCAGGACGAGGCTCACGCGGAATGTCCGGTCGAGCAGGGTTGTTTGAGCCGATTGCGTTGTCATGACACTTCCCTTCGGTACCTCAAGATACATTCTTTCCTATGTCCCTCTCCTCTGAGCCCGCACGAGGTTTCGCCATTGAAACACAAGGCCTGAGCAAGCGCTTTGGCAGCCAAACCGCCGTCGAGGGCCTCACCATGCGTGTGCCGGCGGGAGCCATTGCGGGTTTCATCGGTCCCAACGGGGCAGGCAAGACGACTACCATCCGCCTGCTCCTCGGGCTGGTGCGGCCGGACGCAGGCAGCGCCACGGTTTTGGGCCACTCACTCGCGGAACCCGAGCGCTACCTGCCGCGCGTCGGAGCGCTGGTCGAAGCGCCGGCGTTCTATCCGGGCCTTTCAGGGCAGACCAACTTGGAGGTGCTTGCCCGCCTTGGAGGCCATCCCGGATCCCTCGTGGCCGAACTGCTGGAGGTGGTGGGACTCTCCGATCGGGCGCGAGACCGGGTCGGGACGTATTCGCTGGGTATGAAGCAGCGCCTTGGAGTGGCGATGGCCCTGCTGCCCGATCCGGAGCTGCTCATTCTCGACGAGCCAGCCAATGGCCTTGATCCCCTCGGCATCATCGAAATGCGCGAGATGCTGCGCCGCTTGGCCGGCCAAGGGAAGACCATCCTGCTCAGCAGTCACTTGCTTGGCGAATTGGAACAGCTCGCTGACTGGCTGATTATGCTCAATCAAGGGAAGGTCCTGTTCTGCGGGCCGGCGCGGGAGCTGTTGGCTCAACGCGTCGAAGTAGTTGTCGAATCCCAGGACGCGATCCAGCTGGATGTGGTGGCCCGGATTGCGGGCGACGCCGGTCATGCGGTCACGAGGGAGGACGGAGTCTTGCGCATCGCTTGTCCTGCCGGTTTTGCCGAGACCTTGAACCGGATGGCCGGGGAAACCGGCGCGCCGGACCTGACCCTCCGGATACGGGAAGCCAGCCTCGAGCAGCTGTTCCTGGCTTTGATAAAGGGAGACCACCCATGATTTCCGTGATCCGTGCGTTCCGCAGCGAAGTGCCCAAGTTCCGCCGTTGGAGTGTTTTGGCGGTCGCGGGAGCCATGCTGGTGGTGAGCACCTTTATCGCTTATCTGACGTTCCACCAGATCGCATCCGGAGCCACGGGGCGCGAGATGGCAGGCCTGATTACCGCGTTCCCCACACCCCAGGGATTGGTCTCGATCATTGGCCAGGCCCGATCCTTGATCATTGCCATCGCGCTGGTGATGGTGACAGCCAATCTCGCCGCGGAATGGTCCCAAGGGACGCTGCGCAACTTGTTGGTCTGTGAGCCGCGGCGGCTGCGGTGGTTGGCGGGCAAGATGCTGGCACTAGTGCTTTTCGTGCTGCTCTCGATGCTGCTCACCCTGCTCATCAGCGGCACATTCATCCTCGTGGTTGCCCAAGGCCAAGGGATTCAGACGGCTGCCTGGACCTCTCCGGAGGGTCTGCGGGTCTTCCTGGCGTTCTTGGGCAATGAGGTGCTGTGCCTCGTCGGGGTGAGTGCCCTGGGCATGCTCATCGCCATACTCACCCGTTCGGTCGCGGCCGGCGTCGGAATCGCCTTGGCCTACATCCTGGTGGTCGAAGGCATCATCGCGGTGGTATTGCCGCAGGTCACCCAGTGGTTCCCGGGCCGGGTGTTCAACACCATTGTGGGGACCGCTGTGCCCCTGGTTGGCCCGGAACCGCCCCAGGGCTACCCGGCGGCCCTGGGCGCAGCACTCTTGTGGATTGCCGTCTTCGTTGTGGTGAGCGCCGTCGTCTTCCCACGCCAGGACGTCAAAGCGTGACGGATCGAGCGCGAGGCGAGGCTTCCGGCGTCGTCGGCAACGAGCGCCTCACCGCACTGACAGGTGCGGTGGTGCTGGTGCTGTCGGTGGCGGAGATCGCTACCGTTCCGACCCTGGGCAGCCTGATGGTGGCCCACTTCTTCGTTGGCGTGCTCCTGGCGGGCCCGGTGGTGGCCAAGACGGCCAGCACCGGCTGGCGGTTCATTCGCTACTACTCGCGGGATCCCGCCTACCGCCGCAAGGGGCCGCCCCGGCCGCTTCTGCGAGTGATCGCTCCGCTGCTCGTCGCGTCGACGACTGGCGCCCCACCCCTCTGCAGAAGCGCGGGAAACCCGAGCGGTTGCGATGCCGGATACGCCTGGCGGCCAACATTACGGCGCTTGCGCTGGCTGGGATCCCTGCCGTGCTGCTTCTGCCGACAGCCCCATCATGGGAAGGGTGGCGCGGTCAGGCCGTGACCGGGCCCGGGGTCCTCGCCGTCGTAGTGGGCATTGTGACCGCGGTTGCGGTGTTGCTCAAGCGCCGCTGAACTCAGATATCGCTGAGCCCGACCCCTGAGTCATCGAGGCAAGGCGAGCGTTTTCCGGCCGGGGCGCCGATGGATCTGCGGCAGACGCAGGGGTGTCCCGGGACTGCCGGCATCGATAGCCAGATGAACCGTTGCATTTTGTTGTAGTTGCCGAAGTGCAAAACCGCACCGTCCAGCTTCGGCGCGAGATTATGGCTCACACTCAGGGCTATTTCGGTTTCGAAACCCGGAGCGGGCCCTTCCGCAAGGAGGCAACGAAGGTATTTTTTGGGCTCAGTACGGGAGAAGTAGAGGCCTTGTTTGCGGCAGCCAGCAGAACCCTGGTAGCAGTGCAGGGTTCCACCGAACACGTCGATCATGTGCACTGCTTCCGCCGTCACCGTGAAGCTGCCGTGGCCCGGGATCTGAACCCCGACGCCGGTGAGGCTCGCCATTGCGGGTGGGCGGCTCACACCTCGTCCAAGACGTCGGCGTGGTGGTGGCGCGGGGTTCCGTCGAGGGAGTGCTCGGCCTGGAAGATCGCGTCGGTGACGAGCTGGCGGACGTGCTCGTTCGCGAGGCGGTAGTACACGCGGGTTCCGGCTTGCCTCGTGGTGACCACGCGGCCGAGGCGTAATTTGGCCAGATGCTGGGATACGGCCGCCTGGGATTTGTGGACCAGCTCGGCCAGCTGGTTGACGGGCATCTCACCGTCGCGCAGCGCAAGAATGATGCGGACCCGGGTGGCGTCGGCGAGCATCGCAAAGACCTCGACGGCTAACTCGACGTACTGGCTGTCCGGCTCCCGGCCGCACACGGCGTTATCTGCATCCATGCTTATATTGTTTCATACGGATAAAATGAGGTATACATATTGAGCAAGGTGCCGTTCGTTAGCTGAGGCTCCTTCGCGGAAACATGCCAGCGACCCCCAACGTCGAGAGACGCCCCGGGTCAGGACAGGCCGCCCCGGCATTAAGGGGTGGCCCCGATTGGCTCCTGGACACAGTCCGGGTTCACGCCGCGAAGTGCCAAAGGTCTTACGAGGAGGGGCATGTGCAGGCTCCAATGCCTGCCCTCCCCGCGGCGCGTCCAACGGCAGCAGGAGGTGACGGTTCCATCATGAACGATGGTCATAAACCCAGTCTCCCGTCCCGTTTTCCGGACTTCGTTTCAGCTTCCTGAAACCCTGCGCTGACTCATTCCCCCACGCCGGAGCCTGACCCAGCCGGAGCCTGATCCACACGGCACGCAACGTGCCCCCTTTACTTAGCAACGCCCACCCACGCCCGCCGCGCCCTTTGGTCCGGTGAGGCTTATCCACGACTTTTTTGTGCCCGGTTCCGGGCAGAAAGCCGGTGCATCATGACCGAAACCAAGACGCTGCCAGCTCCCTCCGCAGCCCTCGACACAGCCCATGTCGGTGACATCAAGGGTGCCTTCGGTACTATCCGCGTCAATGACGAAAGGCCGCGTTCGGGCGTCAAATCGCGCCTGAAGACCCTGCTGGCGATCATCGGGCCCGGGCTGATCGTCATGGTCGGCGACAATGATGCCGGCGCTTTCGGGACCTACACCGAGGCCGGTCAGAACTACGGAACGTCGCTGCTTTGGACTTTGCTCCTTCTGGTCCCGGTGCTGTACGTGAATCAGGAAATGGTGCTGCGCCTGGGGGTGGTCTCCGGTGTGGGGCATGCCCGTTTGATCCTGGAGCGGTTCGGCAAATTCTGGGGCGCGTTCAGCGTCATCGACCTGTTCATCCTCAACGCCCTGACGATCGTCACCGAATTCATCGGCATCAGCCTGGGCCTGGACTACCTGGGCATCCCGAAGATCCCTGGAATCCTCTTGGCCACCGCGGTGATCGTGGGCGCGGCAAGCACCGGCTCCTTCAAGCGCTTCGAGCGTGTGTGCCTGACCCTGGTGGCCGGGTCCCTGCTGCTGGTGCCGATCATCTTCATGGTCCATCCCGACGTCGGACAAGTCGCACACGACTTCGTGGTGCCCGGCATGCCCAAAGGCGCGGACCTGTCCACGGTGACGTTGCTGATCATCGGGATCGTCGGAACCACGGTGGCGCCGTGGCAGTTGTTCTTCCAGCAGTCGTACATCATCGATAAGCGCATCACCCCTCGCTTCCTGAAGTACGAGAAGGCTGATCTCTGGCTGGGAATCGTCATTGTCATCGTGGGGGCAGCCGCGATCATTTCCTTCACGGCGGCGACGTTTGCCGGTACCCCACAGTTCGGCAACTTCACGGACGCCGGCGGGGTCGCCGTCGGCCTGGAACAGCACATCGGAAAGGTCGCAGGTGTCCTGTTCGCGCTGGCACTGATCGATGCCTCGATCATCGGTGCCGCCGCCGTCGGGCTTTCGACGTCGTATGCCCTCGGTGACGTCCTGGGGCTCAAGCACTCCCTGCACCGCAAAGTGTCGGACGCCAAAGGCTTCTACGCAGTGTTCGCGGGAGTCCTGCTCCTCTCGGCCATTGTGGTCCTGATCCCGGGCAGCCCTTTGGGTTTGCTCACGGTCGGGGTCCAGGTGCTGGCGGGGGTCCTGCTTCCCTCGGCCACGGTATTCCTGTTGCTTCTGTGCAATGACAAGCAAGTGCTGGGGCCCTGGGTGAACGGACGGTTCATGAACTTCTTCACCTCGGCCGTGATTGCGGTCCTGGTGATCCTTTCCTTGGTCCTGACCGCCGGGGTGTTGTTTCCGGACATGGGTTCGGACGCCATCCTGGGCATCCTCGTCGGCGGTGCCGCCGTTTCCGCCGTCGCGGGGGCCGTTTTCCTGGTCTACCGCGGCATCCACCCCGCAGCGCCGAGCGCGGACGCGGTCGACCGCTCACAGCGGCAGACGTGGCGCATGCCCCCGATTGCCCTGCTCACTGCCCCCAAACTCTCCACCGGGCACCGGATCGGCCTGACGGTTCTGCGCACGTATCTGCTGATCGCGATGGTCCTGGTGATTGTGCGGGTGGTTCAGCTCGCGCTTGGCGCCTGACGGTTTCCCGCGTCATCGGGGCCATAACCGGGATGGCCGATTACAATCTGCTTACCCGCTGGTCGCGCCGCGGACCGAGCCACCACGCCAAAACGGCGGGGACAGGAGAATTTCATGAGTGATGGACACCAGGCAAGCTCGCCGGGCCCTCGCCACATGCGCCGCAAGTCCCGGCGTAAATCCATCATCCTGATCTCGGCCACGGCGGTTGTCGCCGCCGTGGCCCTGGCAGCCGCCAGCGCTGTCACCTATGTGGGCGCGACGGCGGTTGCGGTCAACAACAACGTCCATCGCTCGGATGTCTTGAAGGACATGAAAACCCAGCCTGCGGCGGTGCCGAAACTGACCCAGGACACGAACATCCTGGTCATGGGCCTCGATACAAGGGTTGACGAGAAGGGCAAGCCCCTTCCTCCGGAGATGTACGACGCCCTGCACGCGGGCGATGAGAATATCGGTGGTTACAACTCCAACGTCCTGATGCTCATCCATATCCCCGCGGACGGTTCCAAAGCCACGGGCATTTCCATTCCCCGGGATGACTACGTCCAGGTGGACGGCATCCCGGGGAGCGGCCCGTTCAAGGCCAAGATCAAAGAGGCGTACGGCTACGGTTTCGCGGCGGAGAAGACTTCGTTGATCAACTCGGGAAAGCCCGACGACGACACCACCTACCAGGCGGCGCGCGACGCCGGGCGCAAGGCTGAAATCGCCACCGTCACCTCGTTCCTGGGCAGCGTTCACATCGACCACTTCCTCGAAGTCACCATGGCGGCGTTCTACCAGACGGCCCAGGCCATCGCGCCCATCACCGTGTGCGTCAACAAGGCCACCCAGGACACGTTCTCCGGGGCCGACTTCAAAGCGGGCATGCAGCAGATCAATGCCAAGCAGGCCATGGCCTTCGTGCGGCAGCGCCGGGACACGTCAGACCCGACGTACTTGTTCTCGGACCTGGACCGTGAGCGCCGCCAGCAGGCCTTCATTGCCTCGGTCTCCCACCAGCTCAAGGACGCCGGGACCTTCACCGATATCGGGAAGATGCAGGGTGTCCTGGATGCCGTGAGCAAGAACATCGTGGTCGATTCCGAGCTGAACCTCATTGAACTCGCCCAGCAGGCCACGTCCCTGACCGGCGGCAACATCTCCTTCTCCACCCTGCCGATCACAGGCTTCGGCACGTCCCCTGATGGCGCCTCCATCAACACCGTGGACATCAACCAGGTGCAGGCCACCGTCAAGGATCTCCTCACCCCGGTCCCGCCGGCTCCCGCACCAACCCCGACGGCGACCCCGACGACGGCGGCTGCCTCGACGGCGGCGACCGCACCGCCCGCGGCACCCGCCCCAGGGGCTGCAGCGCCAGCCGCTCCGCCCGCACCCCCAAGCAACGTCTACGCGGATTCCACCGGGGCGCTCCAAGGCGGTGCCATTCCCTGCGTCAAGTAGCGCAGCAACTAGGTAGCTCTCTCCGATAGGCTCGGCGAATGAGTGAAAATACCCCGAAGCTCGCAGGCTATCTGGACAAGCAGCAGCCCGGACTCTATCAGGCCCTCTCCGACTACGCGGGTCAGGTCTCTGCCGAGGCGGACAGGACCGGGATCCCGCGCCGCACACTCGAGTTGTTGAACTACCGGGCTTCGCAGATCAACGGCTGCGCCTTCTGCCTGGACCTGCATCACCGCCGCGCCATCGGCTACGGCGAGACCGAGCAGCGGCTTTCCCTGGTGTCGGTGCATGGCGAGGTGGGGCTCTTCGACGAGGCCGAACAGGTGGCGCTTGAGCTTGCCGAACAGATCACGCGCATGACCACTGCCCGTCCCACTCCCGAGCTGTTCGCACGCGCGCGGAAGGTCTACACCGAAGAACAGATCAGCGTGCTCTGCATGGCGTGCATCGGCATCAACGCGTTCAACCGCTTGTCTATCCTGAGCGAGCACCCTGTGCGCAAGGCCCGTCCGTCGTCCTGAAGGGCGCGGAGTCGCAGGATTCCTCTCAGCCTGGTGGAGGCTTGGTGCTCGAATTCTTCCGCCTAATGTGCCACCACAGGTACAGACCCCAGCATCCGATCCGCAGGACGTCATTGACTAGCTAAGCGGTGTTTTCCGAAAAGGCCCGCGCTTGGCAACGACCCTGGCTTCCCAACGTGCGAGGTCCTCTGGACCATCGTCGATTAATTCAACCCCGAGGACAATGAACGTGGTTTTAGGATTTTTGCCGCGAAATTCCTCGAGGGAGACAGGGATGAAGCTGCCGTCTGGTAGTTCCATGTCAAATGTATATCCGCCATGATGTTGGAGTGCGAACTCTAGGCTGATTATTCCCTTGTTACTCGGATCAGGAGACTCCCCTGAAGGATAATCCCCTACATATTCAAGAATTAATTTGTTCTTCACGTCAAACTCCCCTAATTTTGAATAGTTTCGGCGATGTCCTGGCGGAGCCAGCAAAGTACACATGTCCCGAGGCAAACGGTGCAATACGCTTTGTACTATTGGTTCCTCGGCTCCAGTACAAGAAGGCTGGGGGCGATCTGCTTCCATTGGCCGCCCTTGCTCGTGGCCGCAACGGCGTCGGCGCTCTTCAGCGTATTTCCGGCCGCGCCGTGGGGAGATATCAACCAAGCCTGTTCGCTACGGTCATCGTTGCCCACTCGAAGCCCATAGCCCTCGAAGCCCTTGACGTTGGTGCAGGCCAAACCGAGCGGCTCGGCAGCTTTCCCGATGGTTGCGATGCAAATCTTGTCCGAACCGCGAGTGACGGCGAAGTATCGAGCGTTCTGGCCGGCCCCTAGAAACCGGGCGTTTGTGAGATCGGCGCCGGTTGGCGCAAAGGTGGCAATGAATGTGTCCGGTAATTTATCAGACTCCGCCTGACGCGATAAGAAAGCCGGGACGACGTCTGAGGCTGATGATATCGACGGAGGAGCGTTGAGCGCTGCGGCAGTAAGTGTGATGCCGGAAACGCAGACTGCACCAAGGAGAATGGTTGTTTTTATTGACGTGCGCATGAATTTCCCCCCGAAATTCCAAACGTCTTTGTGAGTTCCCCGAAGGTAGCAGAAAATAGGAGTTTATTCAATGATAGTGTGGTCAGGCAAATATAATGATGCTTACAATCTCCTCTGCTCGTCTGGCATGGGATCCATGGGACCTCATTCGGTGGTTACCGACCTCCCGAATGCAGTCAGCGCCCGAACATCTGCCACCGAGATCCACACCCATCCATGGGCTGGAGCGAGCCGACAGTGGTCCGGGCTGGACGGCCCGCGGCAAACTTCGGTCGGCTAGCCCAGGTCGCCTGGTGCAGGAGGCGCCGGACAGCAAACCAAGCTCCGGACCACCTGTCGACGGCCACGCTTTGCGCCCGGAGCTAAGGACTTCCCGACCGGACGCGCCGGAATCTTGCCTCCGGGATTCGCACTTTCGATAATCCATTCGTAGGATTTGCCTATGTCTATGGGGAGATCAGTTCGTAAAGCAGTTATTCCGGCCGCCGGTTTGGGCACGCGGTTCTTGCCTGCCACCAAGGCGATGCCAAAGGAGATGTTGCCGGTGGTGGATAGACCGGCCATCCAATATGTGGTCGAGGAGGCCGTGGAGGCGGGCCTCACTGACTTGTTGATGATTACCGGTCGTAACAAGCGCGCACTTGAAGACCATTTTGACCGGGCACCAGATCTTGAGCGCACGTTGGAGCTAAAGGGCGACGAAGCCCGTTTGGACGCCGTGCAGCATGCCTCCGGGCTCGGGCCCATCCACTATGTTCGGCAGGGCGAACCGAAGGGCTTGGGGCATGCCGTGCTGTGCGCCAAGCAGCACGTCGGGGATGAACCATTTGCCGTGCTTTTGGGGGACGACCTGATTGACGAGAACGATCAGCTCTTGTCAACCATGATTGACGTCCACGCGAAGACCGGCGGCTCGGTGATTGCTCTCATCGAAGTGGATCCGTCGCAGATCAGCGCATATGGCTGCGCGGACGTTACACCCATCACGGGGGAGGATTACGTCCGGGTCAACAGCCTTGTGGAGAAGCCTTCCGTTGAGGAGGCGCCATCAAACTTGGCTGTCATAGGACGCTATGTCCTGCACCCGGCTGTGTTCGATGTCCTCGAAGAGACCGGGCCAGGGCGCGGCGGCGAGATCCAGCTGACCGATGCCCTGCAGACCCTCGCAAAGGGCGACGGCGAAGGCGCGGGCGTTTACGGGGTCGTCTTCCGCGGACGCCGCTACGACACCGGAGACAAGCTCAGCTACTTGAAGGCCGTCATCACCATGGCGTCCGAGCGGGCCGAATTCGGCGAAGACCTCAAAACCTGGATGAAGGCGTTCCTCGGCTAGGAATGCTGCATGCTTAGCCGGGCGTAGCGGAGAATCCTGAGGATGGCCGGAGCCAGCTCGTCTTCCATCCGCAGGTACGCCTCGGCGCCCTGCTTGTAGGGGTCGGCGACGTCGTTGTCCGAGGATGTTGCCGCCAGGACGAGGTGGCGCACGGAGGATGCCCGTGCCGGCAGTTCCCGCCATAGTTGGGTGTAGTCAGAGTCCGACGGCGGCGCGTCGCCTCGTTCTTCAAGGGCCGTCACCATCCGTGCGAACTCCCTGATGGTGAACGTCCGTTTGAGCAGGGAGGCGTCCAGCTGCAGCACTTCACCGCGATGGTGGGACGCCATAGTGAGTACCAGGTCCGATTCCCGAAGGATTTTCGAGGTGAGCTGGCGGGCCGCGAAATCCTCGGGAGTGCCGCCGTAGGTTCGGATGATGTCTGCGGACAGCGGTTGGATCGGGCTGCCGACCATGGCGCGGGTACCGGCGCTGCGGACTTCGAAGCCGCCGGGGAGGACCTGGTCCAGGCCTGCCTGAAGCAGTCGTTCGGCCACGGGGGAGCGGCAGATGTTTCCGGTGCAGACGGTCAAGATCCGAATGGGTTGGGGCGATTCCAAAGGTATAGCTCTTTCACTAGCTGGCAGGCGTGCGTGGCACCTGTGTTTTACAAGTTAACACGGGAGTCGTGATCAGGAATGCCGCATCAGTGCGAAAGCAGCGACGCCGATGGAAACCATGGCCAGCAGGATCAGAAAAATGACGGGCCAAGCCTCACCCGGAATGGCCGGAATACGTGGAATCGTAGGCAACTCCACTCTGAAGCTCAGCCTCTTGCGGCGTCGCCAATGTCTCCCCATGTTCATAAGTTACCGTAGGCGCAAACAAGGAGGGGTTGTTTCCGGATCACCGGAAACAACCCCTCCTTTTGTTTAGCGTCTAGGCTGCTGCTACGGGTTCGTTCTTTGCGCGGCGGCGAACCACCACTACGGAGGCCGTGCCGGCGACGAGTGCGCCAGCGCCGACCAAGCCCCAAAGAATCAGGCTGGAGTCGACGCCGGTGTTGGCCAGGCCGACGCCACCGGTGTTTGCCAGTGCTGCTCCACCCGTGTTTGCCAGAGCGGCCGGTGCGGCCGCAACGACGGTCGCCGTGACGGTGTGCCCGGATTGTGCGCCCACTGCGGTCAGCTGGTAGGTACCTGCTTCGGTGAGCGTGACCGGCACAGCGAAAGCGCCGTTGGCGTCGGCAGTCGTATTTACTTCGGTCGGAGCGAGCGAAAGCGAGCTGCCAACTGCCATGACTGCCGCGCCTGCGCCGGGTGCTGCTGCACCTTGCGGCCCGCCGGGTGCTGTGATGACGATGGTGATTCGGATGGTTTCGCCGGGCTTGAAGCCGGTGCCGGAGAAGGTGATGGTTGCGCCGGGCGTAACGATGGAACCTGAGACGGTGCCCGGTGCTGGCGCCGGGTAATCAACGGCCATTGCTGGAGCCGAAGCGGAAAGTGCGATGCTGCCCGCAAGCGCGATCGCTGCAAGTGATTTCTTCAATTTTTGTCCCCCTGAGACCTTGGTACGTGCTTGAGACCTGATGCGCAATTCATTGGTGTTGACGTGATTTCATCCACCACGAACACGTGAACTGAAATCTGAGACCTACCCAAGAGAGAAGCTACCATCCTAAGGGTACTTACCGCAAAGTTAATCCAAAGTCGTTACAAAGGGTTAACGTGCCGTCTATCCTGCGGCGCCGCATGTTTCCGATTTGGTGGGGAGAACCACCTTGTCAACGGATTCGACGGTTGGTGTCACGACCACTTCGGGTTGTTTGTGCTGCACGATCTTTCCGAAGGTGAATTCCACGGTGCTGCTTTGCCCTGGTGCCAGCCGCACTGAAAGGGTTGCAACGGGCCTATTGTCGTGTTGCTGTGCGCCGAAGGGGACTTTGTTCCCATCTTGGGTAGCCATTACCACCTGGGACTGGGCGGGCCCGTACGCGATGACGTTGCTTTGGGCGGTACCGGCCGGCACACCAAAGTTTCCACCTCCAGTTACGTATGCCGGCAACGATGTGGCCGCATCGGCCGGTGCGGTATTGGTGCTGGTGATCCGCAGTTTGACGGTTCCATAGCCGTCGGCGGCAGTGCATTGCTGGACGAGCTGAACAGTGCGTTTCACGTAGTAGTCCATTTTTGCACCAGTGCCGTCATTGAAGTATGCGCCGAATTGGGCCGCCGGCACGCTGGGGCCGGAAATGGAGCCGCTAAGTGGGTACTTCCCGAGAACGGACTGTTCGGCCGCGTCCGCTGACCAGAGCAAGATCCTGTGTTCTTCTACGCCTTTCCCGACTCCGGCGAGGAGGCTCTTCGCCTCGCCCTTACCGGAGGAGAGAGCACCGAAGACGTCCTTGGCCACAGCCCCAAAGTAAGCGTCCTGCACGTTTGGTTCCTTGATCTGGGCGTAGACATCCGACAGCAGGGTCTTCACCACGTTCTTACCCGACAGCTGGCTTGGAAGTTTCCCCCTAGTCAGTGCTAAGAGTTCGGGGTCTTGAAGATTGACCGGACCTGTGGCGTCCAAAATGTAGCCGAGAGCAACCGGATCGATTGAAATGACGCCGTCCAGGCGTGCTCCCTTTTTCTTCTCCCACATTTTGAGAGCTGTAGAAGCTGCAGTGGGAAAGTCAGGGGTGAAATTGACATCCTGCATGAACATGCCCATGCGGGAACTGTAGATGCGCTCCTGCTCGTCGTCTACCGGTATCGGGGGATCGAATGTGCCCAGTGCACCCCCGTTGCTCTCACCGGAGAGGCTGATCTTGCCTTTGTCCGCCGTGACTACCACCAACGCGCCAGAAATCCCTCCGGAAGCGCGGGCTTCGGCGTTGTTTTGCACGAGGAGCAAATAGTGTCGCGGTTTTTCAGCTCCAAGCATCGCGGGAGCGAGGCCTGCGGCATCGGCAGCTGAGTCCAACTCTTCTGCAGCGGACCCGAGCTGTTGCCTTGCCGTCGTCAGTGGTCCGACTATTTGGGGGAGGAGACCCGACGTGTCTATTCCGTCAAGCCGATGGGCGGAGACACGCACGGCATTTGCGGCGGAGGCAACTGTGGGGGCGGCTTTTCGAATAGGCCCAAGGTCGGTTCCGGTTCCGTTCGGGATCAGTTTGTCCCAGTTGACCGAGTCGTAGACCTTCACGAGGGGTGTGACGCCAAGCGATGCGACGTCGTCGGCCGAGCGGGCGATTTCAGCAGTTGCCGAGAAGTTCGAGCCGATCCACGGCATGGCC
The DNA here is from genome assembly GCF_030209795.1 of Arthrobacter sp. efr-133-R2A-63. Taxonomy (NCBI): domain Bacteria; kingdom Bacillati; phylum Actinomycetota; class Actinomycetes; order Micrococcales; family Micrococcaceae; genus Arthrobacter; species Arthrobacter sp. efr-133-R2A-63. The sequence goes on from NZ_JARVRG010000009.1 coordinate 137,950, forward strand.
GACGCAAGAGACCAGAGGGGGTCGCCAGCGGCATCGCGGGCAGCCGCTGTATGCCGTCCTAACTCGACGGCTGCGGAGGAAGCATCCTCGGGACGGTTTTGAAGAATGCTCTCTTTCAGTTTTGGCACCAGCTGGGCGGAGGCCTCAAGTTCTGACATAATTGTTGTCGCCTTCTCGCTAAGCCACAATACGGCGGTTACGCCGATCACGAAAAGGGCACCGATGCAGATTCCAACTGTCCAAAGCCGACGGCGGCGCTGGTTGGGCAGCGATTTCGCTCTTTTCCGGCGGCGTTCGGGTTCGACTTGAACGGTCTCGGATTGTCGAGTGTTGGCCATGCTAGGGCCTTCCAAGTCCACGATATTGCCAGCCTGCTGTGCGCCACTTGGCTGGGTCTAATACGTTTCGACCGTCAAGGATTTTCAATCCGATGACGCCGCTGCCGACCTCGTAAGGATCAAGTTCCTTGTACAGCGACCATTCGGTGAGCAGGAGCAGCACATCGGCTCCCATAATCGCTCTATCTAGATCCGGCTCATACTGGAGCTCGGGGAATCTTTTCGCGGCGTTCTCCAACGCTTTAGGGTCGGTGACGGTAACAACGGCGCCTTGGAGTTGGAGCTGTGCTGCGATGTTAAGGGCCGGAGAGTCGCGGACGTCATCGCTCTCGGGTTTGAATGCGGCACCGAGCACTGTGATGCGCTGCCCCAGAAGGCTTCCTCCGCAGAGATCCCGTGTCAGCTCCACCATTCGAGTGCGTCGGCGCATGTTGATGGAATCCACTTCCCTCAGGAACGTCAGGGCTTGATCGGCTCCGAGTTCACCGGCCCTTGCCATAAAGGCACGGATATCCTTCGGGAGGCATCCTCCTCCAAATCCGATGCCCGCGTTAAGGAATTTGCGTCCGATTCTGTCGTCCAAGCCGATTGCGTCGGCCAGCCTGGTGACGTCTGCGCCCGTCGCTTCGCAGACTTCAGCCATCGCGTTGATAAAGGAGATCTTGGTGGCCAGAAACGAGTTTGCGGCCGCCTTGACGAGTTCGGCCGTCGGGTGATCGGTCACCAATCGAGGGGTTCCCGCGGAGAGCGGAACGGCGTAAACATCGTCCAGAATAGAAACAGCAGCGTGATCTTCCGAGCCGTCAGTGACGCCGTAGATCAAACGGTCAGGTGAGAGGGTGTCTTGGACGGCATGACCTTCGCGCAGGAATTCAGGGTTCCACACGAGATGGGCCCCAGGCTCACTTTCGGAGAGGATGTCAGCTAAACGGGAAGCGGTTCCCACAGGGACTGTGGACTTTCCAACCACGATGGCGTCTGGTCCCACGTGAGGGAGGAGCGCTTCCACGGCGGCATCCACATAGCGCATGTCGGCGCCGTTCTCTCCTTTCTTCTGGGGTGTTCCCACGCAGATGAAGTGGACGGCGCTACCGGCGGCCGCGGACATATCTGTGGTGAACGACAGCCTCCCAGTGTCCTGAACGTCCCGGAGGAGGGCATCCAACCCGGGTTCAAAGAACGGGGCTTTGGCAGTGGAAAGCTTACTGATCTTCTGCTCGTCCACGTCGATGCCAACCACGTCGTGACCGAGTTTGGCCATGCAAGCCGCGTGTACGGCGCCGAGATAGCCGCATCCGATGACTGAAATACGCATTATGTTGCCTTCCACATAACCAGAATGACGGCACTGCGCCGCGGGCCGGATCGGATCCAGATCAGACCGCTCCGGTGCTTCTAAATACTGCTTTAAAAGTCCTAAATAGGATTATCAGGTCACCCATCAGCGACCAGTTTTCCACATAGTAGAGGTCGAGTCTGATGCTCTCTTCCCAACTGAGGTTCGAACGGCCGCTCACCTGCCACAGGCCGCTCATACCGGGACTCACATAGAGCCGGCGGTGTGCGGCGTCATCGTAAAGGGCCACCTCGCCTTCTCGCTGAGGTCTCGGACCTACCAGGCTCATGCTGCCCCCAAGCACGTTAAAAAGTTGTGGCAACTCATCCAGTGAATATTTGCGAAGAATCCGTCCAAGAGGAGTGATCCGGGGATCCTCCTGAACCTTGAAAAGTGGAGTGTGGCCCGAACCCTGGGCTGACAGAAGGGCAGTAAGTTCGAGGTCCGCATCAATCTTCATAGAACGGAATTTCACCATGCGGAATGTCGTACCCCCGAGACCGATTCTTTCCTGACGGTAGAACACTGGACCCCTATCAGCCAGCCAAATCAACAACGCCAAGAGTAAAAAAATCGGGGAAAGTGCGGATATCATCAGCCCCGCAATGGCAAGGTCAAAAGTCCGTTTGGCCACCTTCTTGCCACCAGTAAGCTTTGGTGTCGATACGTGTATCAAGGGAAGACCGGCCACGGGTTGAGTATGAATTCTTGGACCTGCAATGTCGGTGAGTGCAGGAGCCAAAATCATTCCGATGTCTCGCGCAGCCAATTCCCAACCAAGCTTGCGAAGGTCTCGCGGATGCATGTTCACACCGGCCGATAGCGCGACCGAATCGACTTCCGATTCGAGAATGACGGCGAGGATACGCTCAAACTCCGTGTCCACCCCGGTCACGGGCACGGATACGTCGGAGAACATGTTTCGGTCGGCTGGGGCCCCAGGCAGGTGGGCGGCGACTGGAACATAACCCGCTTCGGGCACGCTCTGAAGTGAGCGAACGAGGTGAGCGGCCGAGTGACGGTCCCCGATGATAAGGACTCGTGAACTGCTTCTGCCAAGTCTCCGTTCGAGGCTGAGGTGCTGCCGGACGAGCCATCGCGCCGCGAGAAGCCCAACGACACCGGCTGGGAAGGCCAATCCCACAAATCCGCGGGCGATATCAATTCGCAAAGCGTAGGAAACGACGGCCACGAATCCGAAAAGCCACGCCGAACCTGCCAAGACTCGCTTGTACTCTTCCGTTCCGGAGCCGAGGACCTTGGATTCTCTGGATCCCCAAAACTCGAGTACGAGCCACCAAGCAACAGCCAGCGCTATTGCCAAGGAAAAATAGTCTATGTCGTGTGTTTGGCCGGCGCCAAAGTCTGTGAATCCGAACCGTATGCCAAAGGCCCCTGCAACAGCCCAAAGGACCACAAATCCGTCTGCGAGCCTGAGGCGCCTTGCGTACTTCGATCGCCACGTCGCAATTCTCTTCATAACTCGGGCTTCCCCAAGTCGAGTCTGCCGAATCAAGAGTGTCCTCCCTCGGCATCCTTAGGTCGTGTTAGCGATCCTGGACGAATGCATAACGTCATGCGTTCACCTCTGACCTCTCGCGATTATTGGCCTTAACTGTTGGCGCTCTGCCTTGTTTCGCAAAGACGTCAGCCTGCTTGACCGTCGACCCAAGCGCGGATCTCCTCGAGAAACCGCTCCCTAGAGAAAGCCCGAGCGCGCGAACGGACTGCCTCTCGGTCGATCTCGTGGATTTGACCGATGGCCTCGGCGATTGATTCTGGGGTCAATCTCGACAAGAGCAAGCCTGTCACCCCGTGGACGACCGTCTCGGCGGCGCCGCCCTGGCTGTTGGCTATGACTGGAGCGCCCGCCGCCATAGCTTCAACTGGCATAATGCCAAAGTCCTCGATCGGGGGAAATATGAACGCGCAGGACATTTGGTAGAGCGCATACAGAAGGTTAGTGCTCGGGGAAATAACGAACTCGACCTGGACTTGCGCCTTCGCGGCGAGGGCTCTTAGCTCTTCCTCACATGGTCCTAAACCTGCAATGACAGCTGGCACTCCCGCCAGATCGGCTGCCTTTATGACCAGATCCAGTTTCTTATACGGGATAAACCTCGATGCGCCAAGTACAAAATCTTTTGGAAGTCGATCTACCAAAGCTCTCTCATCGTGGGTCAGACTGGTCCTCCAGTCTGGAACTGACTGTATATCCATCACATCAACGGGCGGGTATATCACGGGGGCCTCTCGACCCCAAGCGGCAGCGATTCTCTCTTTTACGAAGTGGCTGTTGGCTGCGAACTCGACTTCGCGGTCATTGGCCCGCCGGCGGTCGATCGCCTTGAGGACGGGTGAAATTATCCGAGCCAAAGGATGATGGCCCCGGGCGTCAAGGTCTGGAACCCAGATATATCTCGCAGGTGTGTGAACATAGACAAACTTACGTGGGCTTCCGACGTTTCGCGGGAAGAACGCATGGTGGGCGAACAGATGAGAACTAACGAGCATCCAGTCCAACTCGGATTGAGACCGAAGCCGTCGCCAGGTGAAGAGCATTAGCGGAAGTGCCAGAGCCTTATGCCTGCGGAGTGGAGTGCGGCTTAACCAGGTTTCATTGACCCTTCTTACAGGGAAACGTTGCGGGGCGTCGTTCCAGAGGCAGTGGATATCGGTGTCTGGAAACGCCTCGGCCATTGCATCCAGGACTTTTTCCGATCCGCCGTTGACATCGATCCACTCGTGGACCAAAACTCCCTGCATTCCGAGCCCCCATCGGTGTGTATTCAGAGTGCCCGTCGCCCCTTGCCTCCCCGAGGCAGCGATCCTAACGACGGCCCTGTGTCTTTCGCCCAAATCTTAGCCTCATATGTGCCGATCTTGGACTCGGATGCATTTTTCGACTCGGACATGACGACACTGTTTTGGTCATGTCCTTTGAAACCAAAATACCCGATAAGATGACGGGCATCTGCATTTGAGCCTGAGCGGTCAGCTGGACTTGACCAGCGCAGGTGAGTCGCAACGGGGGTAACTGGCACATGCATTCCACGGAAGATCGGCGGGCTGCGCCGTGCTCTCTACGCCGTCGGGACAGGCAAGGTGCGCCTCTGGTCGGGCGGATCCCTTCCACGTTCTTAGGACACGTCCGTGAACGTTAAGAAGGCGATTCAGCGCCGGATTAGGTACGCTGCCGAAGTCACTTTCAATTGGGTTGGCACCTACGTTCCATCACATTTCGTGCGGCAGCATTGGATGGAGACAGCAGGATCATCGATAGGGCTCGGCTCGTCCATCTTCATGGGGACCAAGATCTTCGGGGCCGACAAGTTGCGCATTGGAGCTGATACCTCGATTGGGTTTAGGTGTGTTCTTGACTCAAGAGGCGGTCTAACCGTCGGTGATCGGGTGGTTGTTGCGAGTGATGTCCAGATCATCACGGGGTCCCACGACGTCCACTCTGATGGCTTTGACGCAGTGTTCCTGCCGGTTGACATCGGCAACTCTGCGTGGATCGCTTCCCGAGCCACGATTTTGCAGGGAAGCCGGATCGGCGAAGGGGCCGTTGTGGCCGCGGCTTCGTTAGTTCGGCAAGATGTTCGTCCCCGCGAGATTGTAGCGGGGGTACCAGCCAGGAGGGTCGGTGAGCGGTCGTCGAGTCTCAAGTACAACCCGAGGTATCGGCCAGCGTTTTACTAGCGGTCTTGATCGACCGGTTGGCTTCGAGAAGTGGTCGCCGGGTCACGCCCATGAAAGGAAGTCGTCGTGCCTAAGCGCCGGGACGTAACCATGGGTTCACTCGTGCAACTCGTAATTCGTGTTGCGGGAATGTTTAGTGGGGCGCTTGTCGCAGCGTTGCAAGCGAGGTCACTGTCTGTCTCCGACTTCGGCAGTCTATCCATAATCTTTTCAATTAACGCGATGGCAATAATACTCAGCGACCTGGGCATCATGAACACCGCCATTCGGCGGCTCTCCGCCGAGCCAGACAACCGCGCCAAGATAGTTAGCGGCCTTCTGACTTCGAGATTCTTGGTCGGCGTCCTACTCTCACTTCTAGGAATCGCGACTTCAACCTTCCTCATTCGGACTCCGGAAGGGATCTCTACTGCGGTTTTGGTCCTCGCTACACTACCACTGGGGTCTTTGACCGCTATGCAGGCGCTCAGCCAAGCCAACTTGCATTTCGCCGCCGTGAATTCTCTGCTCGTCCTCCAAAACTTCCTTTGGCTCGCAGCGGTTTCCATCCTCTCGCTTGTCGGCGCCGGTCTGGCGCAGTTTGGACTTGCCTTCCTTTTGTGCGCAGTTGTCCAAGGAGCAACAACCTGGGCCCTGTGCGGAAACGGTCTGAGGTTTGATTGGAGAGCTGGAACAAAGGAAGCTTGGCCGTTGGTTAAGCAGGCCCTTCCTTTAGGGCTTGGGTCCTTGGCTGTGACTGCGTATTACCGCTTAACTGGAATCATCTTGTACGCAGACGGAGGCCCAGAGTCAGCAGGGAGCTTCTCGGCAGCATTTCGCTTTCTTGATGTCCTTCAGGCCATCCCGGCGACCCTCAGCGCAACGCTTCTGCCCCTGATGGCCAGAAGTTTCGCAATGCGGACACGAGATCGGGCTGAAACGGTTTGGCGGTTGGCGCTCAAGTTATTGCTGACATCAGCGGTGATGGCCTCGCTGTTTGTAGGTCTGCTTGCTGAACCGATAATCGATCTCCTCTACGGGAAGGAATACTCGGAATCTGCAAGTCTCCTGGGTATCTTGATGCTCGCGTTTCCTCCCGTGTGCATGGGGTGGCTTCTGACCGGCGTGATTACTGCGCATGGGCAGGTCAAGGCTTATTCTCAGCTCGTTTTCTCGGTGGCTCTTCTAAGTGTTGCCGCGTCACTCCTCTTAATTCCAGAGTTCGGCGCCAAGGGCGCGGCTTGGATCTCGGTCGGCACTGAAACACTGGTGATGGTGCTGCTGATTGCACTGGTGTATCGCACCACCCGACTGGCGATTCCTGCTGCGACTGTTTTGCGAGTTCTTGGGGCTGCCGCCGTAACCGCAGTGGTGACTATTTATCTCCGGCAATTCGGTCTGGTCTTGACGATCATTCTGGGTGGCACCGTTGCGGCGGGATTGGTGATGTTATTTAGGGTTGTCACATGGGCTGATATGAAAACGCTGCTACACCGAGCAGATGTGCTCGAACCAGCAAAAGAAGAGGAAGTTCAGCATGCCAAGTAGAGTGCGACTCGCGATCGTGAGCCCTGACCCATCTGATAACTCTCAGGGTGTTGAGAGGTTTTGCCACACGCTTAGAGACAGTATTTCGCCTTACATGATTGATGGAAGCGTAATCGCAGAAGCGAGCTTTCGTCCCTCGGAGTACGATGTAGTCTTGACGAACGCACTAGTGTCGGTAACTACGAGACTTCCCAAAATCCATGTCTATCATGGATGCCACGTTCCTCAAATTATGCGAAGTCACGCGGAGGCCTCTGTTCAGTGGCGCTTGAAATTCATGATCGAGGCCGCTTTTCGAGAGATAAAGAACGGACTGGGCGCCAATCGTGTTTCTGTTTCAAACAGTTGCGCTAGTGAGCTCAAGAGATGGTACCGCCTGAGCAGTCACGTTATTGAGAATGGTATTGATACCAAAGTTTTTAGTGAAAGTGATCGAGAGGATGCGAGAGATCGGCTTGGTATTCCGCAAGACGGCCGAGCGGCCCTCTTTGTTGGGCGCCCCGAATGGAGGAAACGGCCAGATATTGCCATCACCGCGGCCCGAGAAAACGGATACACGCTATACCTAGCGGCTGGGCGGCCGTATGAGGGAATGCATTGGTTGGGGAAGCTCTCACCAGAACAGCTCTCGATTGCCATCGCCGCGGTTAACGTTGTTTTGATGCCGACCCAGTACGAGGCATGTTCACTGGCGTTCCTGGAGGCGTTATCGGTGGGTACTCCCGTGGTCACGACCGATGCGGGATGGGTCCCGGACCTACTAAAGGCCGTTCCAGAATATTCCGCACTGGTTTCGCCAATTAATGATACTGGTCGTTTCACAACTGCCTTGCGCGAAGCTGATAGGAACGATCATGGAATTTCAAAGGCGAGCCGTTTTGTGCGAAATAACAATAGTCTTGAAGCCTTTGGGAAGGCATGGTCAGAATATATTCACGGGGTTCATCGTGCGAAGGATGGAGAGCCGAATGGTTAGTCCAACAGCCGGACCCGCTGAGATGAAGAATTCGGTTACCGTTGTTGGTCGCTACTACAACCAGCAAGGTGGGGTCTCAAATGTAATGGCCCAACTGGCCACTCGAGCTTCTTCTAAGTATCGGGTGTCCGTTGCAGCAAATGAGTATTTGGATTGGAATTCAAATCTCCACAAGGTGCCCGTACCGATGATCACTAAACCGGCTTGGGCTCAGATTCCAAGTTTTGCCGCAGCGGCACGTCCTAGAGTAACGGCTTCATTACCAGACATTATCCACGCGCACGACCCTCAGCTTATTGGCGCTGACATATATACCGCGCATAGCTGCTTTAAGGGCTACATCGGTGGTCAACGACTTGCGGCCGATATCCCAAGAAGATTCTTGAGCCACGTATTCCCCCCGCATGTTGCCGGCATCATGATGTCCAATCTCGCGTATCGCTCAGGCTCAAAGATTGTGGCGGTCTCAGGATCGATTAAGTCGGAGCTCATTCGAGAACACGGCATCGCTCCAGAGAGGATCCATGTTGTATATAACGGCGTCGATTTGGAAAAATTTAAGCCCTCTGGAAGACCTGAGGCTAAGCAGCGCCTGTCGAGGGAAATCGGAGTCGATCTTCAAGAGAAGGTTGTGTTGATTTTTGTAGGCTATGAATTTGAGAGGAAACGACTCGGCGTGGTTTTGAGAGCGTTGTCCAGTGTTGGGTCGGATGCGTGTCATTTACTAGTCGTTGGCGGTGCTGATACCACGAAGTATCGAGCCTTGGCTAACGAATTGGGCGTGCAAGGAATGACTACATTTCTAGGGCATCGAGAGGATGTTCCAAACCTTCTTCGAGCGTCGGACATCTTCGTCTTCCCAACCAAATATGAAGCGGCAAGTTTGGCGATCTTAGAGGCCGCCGCTGCCGGGTTGGCGATGATTACCACGGACGTCGCCATGGCATCTGAGGTTTTCACGGACGGTGCCGACGCATTACTTGTGCCAAACTCGGACTCTCACGCGGCCGTTTCCAAGTCCTTGACTCAGCTCATCGATGACCGTGACCTTAGGCTTCGGCTGGGAGACTCGGCTAATGCTCTAGCGCAAGACTTTGGGTGGGACAGTATCTGGAGTCAGTATGACGATATCTATTCAGAAGCTCTGAGCCGTAAGAAGCGTTGACGCCGTGAAGTTATTCAAAGGAACCGTAGAGGGCTGGCCGGCTCGATCGAACGCGGCCCATAACCCATTCCAAACTTTGCTAAGCGACGCTATGCAGTTCCTTGGCTGGGAGGTTCGTGAGTTTTCGCCCCTGAAGTCGCTGGTGAGACGTGCAAACCTCTGGCATTGGCATTGGCCGGATGGTCAATTCAGCCAGCGTAGCCGATTGAGCGCCTGGGCACGTTTAATTGCCTTGCTCGTGCTGCTGCAGAAAGCCCGATTATCTCGCACGCCAATAGTATGGACAGCTCACAACCTTCGGGGCCATGAAACCGGCAATCGGAAGGTAGAAGAAATCTTTTGGCCCATTTTCTATCGTCAGGTCGCGGGTGTGCATTATATAAGCGAGTCGTCGCGAGCACTGGTCGTTGAGCACTATGCGGATCTGGCGGGGAAACCGTACACCGTCACGAACCATGGACACTACAGAGATGTTTATGGAGAAGCCTTTTCGAAGAGTGTTGCGAGGACGGCTTTGAAACTCGACGCGGACAAGCGAACTGTGGTGTTCTGCGGCAAGGTGCGAGCCTACAAGGGTGTTACGGATCTGATTCAGGCTTTCCGATTGTTATCCTCAGATGGCATTCAGCTCGTAATCGCAGGAATGGCAACTGACGACGAGGAACGCCTCGTCCGCGATGCTGCAGCAGGCGACCCCAGAATCACGCTCTGTCTGAAATTGCTAAGCGATGAAAAGATCAAGGAATTTGTATGCGCAGCTGACTTGGTCGTTCTGCCTTATCGAAAAATAGTGAATAGCGGAAGCGCCCTCCTTGCATTGTCCTTGGACCGTCCTGTATTCGCTGCGAACAAGGGTTCCATTCGCGAGCTCGCGCATGAAATCGGACCTGAGTGGGTAATGACATACGAGGAGCTCACACCCGAGGGACTTGCCTCAGCGCTGGAGGCTGCCGTTGAGACTGACGGATCATCACCGGATCTGAGTGCCTATAGCTGGGCCAAAATCGCGTTGGAAGTCTCAGATCTATATACCAAAGTCAGCTCATCAGTTTCGCGTTGAGTGGGCCTGCACGGCCGAAGAAAAGGAGTGACATCGTCACATGAGGCAAAAGGTCTTGGTAGTTACCGTTGAACCGCTTTGGCCTTCAACGCATGGGGGCAGGGTCAGGACAGGCAAGATAGTCGAAACATTGGCTGGCGACGGGTTCGACGTGCGAGTCGCATACGCCAGGCGACCGGGAGTTCGTTCTGGCCCGGCTCCGTGCGGAGTGGAACAGGTCGACCTGAAGTGGTCACCCGTGAGTCCATTGAGAAGGCTGACTTGGCTACCATGGCTCGGTGTCTTTACGCTTCCGCGGTTCGACGACCTCCAGGTTCTGGTGGCCAGTTTCCAGCCCGACTTCATCTATTGGAGTCACTCTTACCTTGCAGCTGTTGGATCAAGAAAGCTTGAAACCTCTGCGTATCAAATCGTGGAGTTTGCAAACATCGAACGCGACCGCTTCTTGTCAATCTCGAAGCGAGGGACTCTTAAGCATCGCGCATCGGCATTCGTAGAGTTTCTCAAAGCATGCCGATGGGAACGTAGGATTGCACGAGGGATGGATCTGTGCGTTGCCATTTCTTCAACGGACGAGAAAGTCCTCAACAGCTTCGGCGGTAAATCCGTGTTGGTAGAAAATGCCCTACCAGGGAGCCCTTGGCAGCTCTCGCCCGACGATGCCGTCGTGATGTCGATCGCTAATTGGGACTATGGACCGAATCGGGAGGGAATGACTTACTTCTTAGACACAGACTGGCACACCGTATTGGAGGCTCTGCCGGAGGCCAAGCTGGTCTTGGCAGGGAACGGTTCCGTCGAAATCGCGGAGAGATTTAGCCATCTGAACAACGTCGCCGGAGTTGGTTTTGCTGATGATTTGACTGAGCTCTTCAATAATTCGACCTTGTTCCTCGCTCCCGCACGTAGCGGGGCCGGCCGACAGCTGAAAGTGGCTGAAGCTCTAGGGCATGCGAGGGCCGTTGTCGGGCCACCCTTCTTGAATCGGGAACGCAGACCAGGACTGCCGGATGATGCCATCAACGGATCAGACGATGTCGCGGCTGAGATTATTAGAAAGATCCAGAACCTCAATGATCGTCACATCGTGGAGAAAAAAATCGCTCAATACGCTTTGCAGCACGACTGGCAATTCGAGACTGCATCATTGCGTGGATGGATGAAAGGGAAGCAGGCCTAATGCGAATTTTGGTGCTCTCGACAGCCGACTGGGACCATCCTTTCTGGACGAACAAGCAACATGTAACTACGGCGCTCGCTTCACTCGGTCACGAAGTTTTGTATGTTGAAAGCCTCGGCATACGTTCCTTCAGCCGAGAATCTGTTCAGGACGCTACGAGAGTGTTTCGGAGACTTAGACGGTTTTTGAGACGCCCACGGTCGGTGGCGCAGTCCATCCACGTTGCTTCTCCTTTGGTAATCCCGCTTTGGTCTAGAAAACGCATTGTCGCCCTAAACCGGATCCTAATGCGCCTTCAAATGTGGTTTTGGAAGGTCAGTTGGGGCAAGTGGGACGCAATCTGGACCTACAGTCCCATCACGACCGCGGCGATCTCAGCCGATTCACGCCCGGTTTTATATCACTGCGTCGACAACATCGCCGCCCAGCCCTTGATGCCCGCCGAAGCCATCGATCGTTACGAAACGGAACTGGTTCATACAGCCGATCTCATTTTTTCGACCGCTCCAGATCTTACCGACCGCCTGCGTCGGATGGGCGCCGATAACGTCATTGAACATACAAATGTGGTCGACTTTGAACACTTTGGTAAGGAATACCGGATGCGTGATGATTCGGAGTCTTCGAGGCGTCCAAGTCCAAGAACGATTGGGTTTGTAGGAGCGCTCAGCAGATACAAAGTCGACCTGCAACTACTGAGGCGCGTCGCGGAAAAATATCCGGATGCGGACGTTGTGCTTATTGGCCAGATCGGCGAAGGCCAGCCTGGTGAAACACTCGCAGAGCTGAAGGATCTCACGAACGTAAAGCTCCTTGGCCCGAAACCCTATAGTGAATTGCCGGGGATAATCTCGACTTTCGATGTCGCGCTGCTTCCGGTACCGATCAACCCCTACACCAGGTCAATGTTTCCCATGAAGTTCTTCGAATACCTCGCATGCGGAATACCGGTCGTGTCTACGAGAATTCCCGCGTTAGAGAAGTTCGGAGACTCTGCTTTCATCGCAGACACTGACGAACAGTTCGTCGAGTATGTGAAGGTAGCCTCCACGGTTTCACGGAATTGGCGCGATAACGCTCGGACGTTGGCATCCAAATATACGTACAGAGAACGAACTGCCGAAATGTGCTGTATGCTGGATCGGCTGTTAGCCTCCAAGTCTGGTTCGGTCGATGGGACCTTGTGAGAGAGCAGTTGTTGAGGTGGGTGTCGCGATCACGACTCCGAGTAGGTTCGGAATAACGAACTCTGGATTGGATTATTATTCCAGACATGTGGCTCCCACCTGTTTGAGAAGTCCGGCAGCTATGTGCGATGTGGGGCGTTATGATAACTGAATTGCGTGCCCGTGTTGAAGGGAATGATAGCGGTCGGAATGTCCGTCGGATCTTTTCCGGAGGGATTTCGGATCCGATTATGAGTTTCGTAGCTGTTTTCATAACGATTATTATCGCTGCAATCGGGGCATTTGGGGCAACTACCTCAACCGGATTGATGGTTATTGCCGCTGTTGTAGGTTGTGCTGCACTTTTCTGGCGACCTTTACTTTTTTCGACACTCGCTTTGGTTGTGTGTCAAGAGATAAATCCTAAGTTTGGCCAAGGCGGTCTAACGGTCTTAGGCTACCAATTCTATTTTGTAGAGTTCGGAAGCCTGCCAATTGTTTTCTATTTCTTCGTCGCGGCTGCGGTCGTAGCAGCCATAAAATACGACTGGTCGGACAAGCTTAGCGCTGCATCCGACAAGCGACCGCTCTTGGTTATACTAATATTCTTGGCTTTGTCGATCTCAATCGGACTTTTCGCCGGTTTGAATATCCCCTCAGTGTTTGGCCAAGTCGCTCGCCCGCTCATGCTTTTTCTACTCGCTTGGCTCGTAGGTGCATACTCTCCGCAGGAGGCCGGTGGTAAATCCCTTGCGGTGGTTGTTGGACTGAGCATGGTCGGGCTGGCGATGGTTGGTCTTCCGGTAGCGGCGACGGGTGGCGGATTGAGTCTCGGCGGCCGGCTTGTGTACTATGACACGGCTACGGCGGCGGTTGCTGCAGCCGTTCTCTTGGCAATTCTTCGCCAACGCGCTCGGTCGGCGGTGACGGTGGCTGCCGCGATTTGCTCGGCGGTCGTTTTGCTGGTGTCTTTTAGGAGATCAGTCCTTGTCGCGCTCGTGTTGATATTACTGCTAACTGGCCTGGTCAATAGAGCGTTTCGCAGAGTGATTTTAAGGGTGATCGCGGTTGGCACTGCTTTAGTACTTTTGGGCCTGTTGACCGTTCAAAACCTGATTGTTTCCTTCTGGGATCGTATTGTTTCATCGTACGAGACACTAGGCGGTGCCGCTTCGGATGAATCCACCCAGGGGCACGTTGATGACATTAGAATTGGTTTAGATTATGCGTTTGCCAATCCAGGGGGATACGGTCCAGCATCGCCCCAGCTTCCTGGCTTTCTAACCCAGGGGTCGAGTATATATGTTCATGACGAGGTGCTGCTGAATTGGCTTCGTTTTGGGCTGACAGGCCTCGTACTAAGTGCCGTAATCATCTATATATTTACCAGGACATCGTTCGCGGTTGTTTTGCGTCCTAGATTGGAATTTAGCACAATATTTTATTGTGCAGCATACTTTATTCCGATCTATCTGATTGCATCTTTCACTGCACCGTTCATGATGACAACTTCGCGGTGGCCTGCGTTGCTCGGTATCGCGTTCGGGATACTGTCCCGCGCTTCGACGAATGGTCTTTCGGTTCAAGGTCTCGGACGCCAAAACACTAAGTTCTAAGAGTTTGTCGTATTTGAGTGTTTATCTGGGTCCTGAATCTGCTGGTCTCGAGGAATGATCGGCTGGTATTGCTCGGCGGGTCGTGGAAGCTGAGGTGGGCTCGCGGTGATGTTTGAGGGCTCTTCACGGTTCGTGGGGAAATAGATCCCTGGGATGGGCGTCATGCCGCCGCCCGGGCAGCACTTCTCAAGAGAATAACCGATTTGTAGTTGGCGGGGTTGCGATAGCCACGGGCGGTGCGCTTGATATTTTTTTGTGGCTGTGTTGTTGGCTTCGACCTTGCCCGTCGTGGCGCCGGTAAAGATCAGTACCTCAATCTCTTTCCACCACCTGCAGAAGGTGCGGTAGAGCCTGTTCGTCTCCGGTCGAGCGGCTGCCTTGACCAGTTCTTCGAGTTCTTTCTTCGCCGTCGCGGCGTCTTCCAGGGAGCCGGTGCGCAGCAAGACCCGCAGCTGTTCCTTGACCCTCCACCACCAAAGCGGCTCTCCGTGGTTCGTGGTGAAACGGATTCCGTGTCTTGAGAGCTGAAGGGCTCGTAGCCCTGCTGTGATGGATGTTCTCTACGCATTCATCAAGAGTCAGGAGCTACGAGCTGAGGTCCTCGCTTTCGGGCAGCGGCGGGTCCGCGTCGAAGCCACGGCCGAGGCCGGGTGCCCGTGCTGTGGCGTCATCAGTACCCGCGTGCATTCACGCCGCCCCCAACGCCTGCGTGACATCCCGGTGGCCGGCCCGGTCGAAGTGATCTGGTCCAAGTGGAGATTCTTCTGCGATGAGTATCTGTGCCCGCGGCGGACGTTCGCGGAGGAGACTGCCCAGGTGCCGCGCCGCGCCCGGTCCACCCGCCGGCTTCGCGATGCCCTCGTGTCCGCCGTCATTGGATCCGGAAGGGCCGCTGCGGAAGCGGCCGCATCGTTCGGCGTCTCATGGTGGCTGGTCCAGCGGGCCCTGGATTCCGCGGCGCTGACACTGCCCGATGTCGACGGCCTGGCGCCACGGATGCTCGGCATCGATGAACACCGCTACCGGTCCGTGCGGTTCTTCCGGGATCCCGAAACGAACGCCTGGAAACGGTACTTACCCTGGATGACGACTATTGTCGATCTGGACAGCGGACAAGTGCTCGGGATCGTGGACGGGCGTGACAGTGAGGGCGTCGGGGACTGGCTGTTCGCCCGGCCGCTGCAGTGGCGTCTGGGCGTGCAGGTCGTCGCGATCGACCCGTCAGCGGCATTCCGCAAGGCACTGCGGATGTGGCTCCCGCGCACCGCGGTCTCGGTCGACGCGTTCCATTTGGTCAAGCCCGGCGCTCGACATGCTCACCGAAGTCCGGCAACGACTCACCCAGCAGGTCCACGGCCGGCGGGGACGCTCCATCGACCCGGTCTGGGCCAACCGACGGCTGCTCCTGCGCGGCGCCGACACGCTCTCGGACCGGGCACGGAACAGGCTCAGCACCGTGTTCGCCACCGGGAAGCTGCAGGCTGCGTGGCTGGTCAAAGAACAGCTCCGGACGCTGCTCGCCACCGGGTCTCTTGCCGACGCGGCCGCGGCGAAAGACCACCTGAAGGAACTGGTCGAACGAGCCGCGCAGCCGGAAACGAACCGGCTCTGGCGCACGATCTGCCGGTGGTGGAAAGAAATCGAAGTCCTCATTGTCACCGGTGCGACCACGGCGAAAGTAGAAGCCAACAACACAGCCATCAAACACATCAAACGGACAGGCCGGGGATTCACCAACGCACGCAACTACAAGACGCGTATCCTGTTGCGCAGTGCCGCCAAACCAGCGGCATGAACATCCATCACGGCAGAACAATCACCACGAACCGTGAAGAGCCACCAAAGCCGGCCTCCACAACTAGGTCAATCTCGCCGATGACGGAGTCCGCTACCTGAGCCAGTCCGAGGGGGTGACGGCCGCATTCCTACCGGCAGGCCGGCGCCGAAAACGCCCGAGAGCGAAGACTGCTTCGGCTCGCATTTTTCCGCGCGACTCGCGGCCAAATGCCCCCACAGAGGGGACACCCGTCGTCGCGAGTGTTCTCGTCAGCATGGACCGAACGTGATCGCTCGTTGGCTGGGTTTGTGACATGCCGTCACTTCGTCGCACGGTTAGCAGTCGAACGGTTCGACCGAGCAGACCGGGGGGCACCGTCAAGCATCGACTAACTGCTGCATATGTAGGGCAGTCCCAGAGAGACTGCTGCTTTCTCCCTAGGGCCGTGGCGGATGTTATCCGCGCCTCAACCGGTCTGACGGGAAATGGGAGGCCGGCCTCGACTCCTCAGTGACATCAGGATCACCTGAATCCAAGACCCATTGGTTGAGCGACTCCGGTCGTTCGCGCGATTCGACACGGAAGGATCCTTGCTTCGGTCGCTCAGTGTCGGCGTAGTACCCGTAGGCGTATGAATCCGGCCCCTTCGCCGGGAGGCGGTTCAGCACTACACCTAGGATTTTCGCATCTACCAAGCGAAGCGCGGCAAGTGACTTCTCAAGATCGTGTTGACGAATCTTTTGAACGCTGGCTACCACGACTACTCCGCCAACGTGCTGGGAAAGAACAGCGGCATCAGTCACGGGGAGGAGAGGAGGCGCGTCGATAATCACAGAATCAAACGACTGTTCAAGCCTGGAGATCAAATTCTGCATTTCGCCGGATCCCAGAAGTTCGCTCGGGTTTGGTGGGATCCTTCCTGATGTGAGAACGAAGAGGTTGTCTTCCCCCCAAGGCTGCATGAGGTCGGCGACATCCGCGTCCCCAACCAGAGCGGTCGTAAGGCCAGCGTTTCGATCGAGCCCGAGGTATTCATCGACCATAGGACGACGGAGGTCGGCGTCGACAAGGCATACGGTTTGCCCAGCCTGGGCGAGAGCTATTGCGAGGTTGGTTGCCGTGGTGCTTTTCCCCTCCCCAGGAAGCGAAGAAGTAACCAGAATGGTTTGTGCATGGCCAGCAACGTTGGCGAATTGAAGATTGGTTCTCAACTGGCGGAATGATTCGGCTCGCGGGCTTTGTGCCGGTGCTTGGGTCAGTAGCGGTTTTTTAGTCGCGTCTTGATCGAACGAGATTGCCCCTAGCAAAGAGGCCTCGGTCACTCGGCGGAGGTCGGCCTCGCCCCGGATCCTGTTATCGAGATGTGCACGCAGGATGGCGGAGCCGATACCGGCTGCCAGTCCAATCAAGAGACCGAGAACCAGGTTAAGCCGAGTGTTTGGAGCAGATGGCGCGGTTGGCGCCGTCGCCGGGCTGATGATAGAAAGGCTAACAGGCGACGATCCGCCGGTTTTTGGCCTCTCCAAGGAGTCGACGGCGGAAATAAGGCTCTTAGCCACAGCTTGGGCGATCGCTGCCGCTTGAACTGGAGAACTGTCAGAGACGTCGATGTCGATGAGCACGGTGTTCAGGTCAGTCTTGGCCTGTACCTGGTTGGCCAACTCCTCGGGCGAAATTGTCAACCCCAGAGCGTCGATAGCGGGCTGCAGCACGATCGGAGAGTCGACTGTTTTGACATACGACTGCACTCGCGCCTGACTGAACGTGTTGCCCTGCTGGAGTTCTTGAATTGATCCAGAGCTCTGTATTGCAACGAACAGTTGAGTCTTTGCCGTGTACGTCGGCCGGATGAGCACAGACGCGGCGCCGCCGACCAAGATACCAACAAGCGCTGAGGCGATGATCAAGATCCAGCTTCGGCGTGCGATGCGAAGGTAATCGCGTAGGTCCAAATTGAGGTCCCCCTGAGTCAATTGCTATGGCTGGCGCCCGCAGGCACGACCTAGGAAATGTGATGTGCGTGCTGTCACTCCAATAGTAACTGTCCTCATTGCCGACTCCGTCACGGTACAGCTCACGTTTCGGAAGCTATCCGAGACGGTCACACGGGCACCCGACTGTGAATTGCTGTCAGCGGCGCCAACCCGGGCTCAGACTAGTCTGATCAAGGACCACGTCGGTGGGGCAACGGTCGTTATGATTTGCTCTCGCGCCTCCTCCCCGGGCTGAGTAAGACTTTTTTGACGGTTCATGCGAAATGTTGGCCATAGCTCCTTGCTCGAGTACCCCTAGAATCGAGCCATGCGCATCTGCTGCCTGAATAACTACCCACTCGACAAAATGTGGAGAATGGCCGATCAAGGCCGTATACCGCGGCAACACGCATGGGGAGTGGATACTCTTTCGTCGGCGGGTCATGAGATGATTTTGGCGCCCTTCCAAGAACCGCACGAACGCGGTCTGCTGGCTAAGTTCTCTGGGAAAACCAGGTATGCTCTCGGCCAGCTGGATCAAGAAGCCTTCGCTCTTGGCACGGAAGCTGATATTTACTACTCGGCCGACCAGGGGAGCGCAAGAGCGCTTCCCTTTTTGAGAAGACGTCCAGTCATTTCGGTGATGCACCATTCCCTTCAACCTGGCGCATTGAGCAACATAAGTACCAAACTGCATGCTGGTTTCATCTGTCTCTCGGAGCATGTCCGCTCGTGTCTTCCGATGCGTGTCAGGCGCAGGTCGATCACGCTCCCATGGGGACCGGAACTCAACAGTTCCCTTTATGAGTCCAAAGACGAATCGCTTGGCATCGTAAGCGCGGGTAAGTCGAATCGGGACCTTGCGACGCTTGTTCAGGGATTAGCCCGATCCGGCGACGCGGCGGTCGTTTACGATCCTGCGGAACTTATCTCGGACCCACCTTCCAACGTTCATCTGGTGCGGCCGGGCCTTTCTGAAGAAGATCCTGCCTCGCCCGGAGTGTACTTAGCGAGAAAGGTCATCGGTGACATCGCCAGGGCAAGCGTTGTGGCCGTTCCGGCCCTGTTGCCGAATCGATTGACCGGTTTGACGGAAATAAATGATGCGCTGGCGTTAGGGAAACCTATGATCGTGACACGTTCCCGTTTCCTCCCCCTCGCTATAGAAAGGTCTGGCGCCGCCATTTTTGTGGATCCCGGTGACATCGATGGCTGGGTTTCAGCCTTGAATCTCCTAAGGGACGAAGGACTACGGAGGGAAATGGGACAGCGCGGACGCGAATTTGCCGAGAAGAGCTGGAACTATTCTCTTTGGGGGGAAGGGCTGAGAACCTTCATAGAAGAGATTTAGGGAGACGCGATTTTGGTCTGTAACATTCGACATAAAGGGTGCGGGATATCATGACTGACTTCGATCATTTCTTGTTGACCCGTTTCAATGCCCGACAGGGCCCTGCGCGGGCCGGTGACGGATGGCTGCGTCATCGACTAGAACTTTTTGAAGACCTCTGTCTGCCCTCTGTGAGGGCGCAGTCAAGCGATTCCTTCAGGTGGCTAGTGTTTTTCGACTCTGAACGCGATCAATGGTTCCAGCGTGAAGTCGACAGGCTTTCCGAAGGTGCGTTTGAGCCGATTTGGGTGGATGGCGCGCTCACCACGGACCTAATTTCTGATGAGGTTCAGGGAAGATCATCCTCCCCGTGGCTAATCACCACCCGTGTGGACAACGATGATGCTGTTGCCAAGGATTTTATTGAACGTATTCAGCATGAGTTTGCTCGTCAGGATTTTGAATTCATCAACTTCAACTCCGGCCTTCAGCTCGCAGAGGACGGAGCCGTGTTCAGGTGGACGGACCTATCGGGTCCGTTCATATCGCTTATCGAGAAAAGATCGGTAGACGGCGCGCCCAGAACAGTCCATATTGACGGGCATGACAAGCTGACAAACTATGGGAACATTCGAGGCCTCGATCCGCATCCCATGTGGCTCCAAATGATTCACGGAAAGAACCTTGCAAACGAGGTTCGTGGAATCCGGACATCGCCGAGGCAACTCTTGGAGCACTTTGTTGTACACCGGACTGCGACTCCGATTTCAATGGTCTCACTTCGAACTGCGCAGCTAAGAAACATTGTCAAACTAGTCGCTCGTGTTCTAAGACACCCTCGCTTCATGCGTCGAGCGGTGTCTATTTTACGGAGCCGAATCCTTGGACAGTGGAGGGAGTGATTATTTTGCCATGTCAGCCAACGTACCGACATGGACGGCCGCCCTTTCGCGGAAGGCGTTGGGCCGATGAATGTTTTGGTGGTATCGATCTAGTCGGCAACGGAGAGAAGTGGCTCAATTTCTAATGTCTGAAAAGGCTCTGATCACGACTGCTGCGATTGTCACGGGTACGTTTGTGACGGTAATGCTCGTCTTCGTATACGTTGCATTTCCGGCTCTGCAAGAAACTGCCCCAGCATGGGGCAGTTTGGGGATTCTGCTCGGCCTGTTATCGATGGCAATCATCACGCAACGGTCCGGCACTGCTCGGCGTTCGTTGTGATTGCCTGAAAGGGGAAGTCCTAGGTCGTGTGTTGAGGCTGGATACAGTCCTACCTCGTATCCAAGTCCTCGAACACCAAAAACGTCTGCGTGTCCTGCACCCCTGGCATTGACTGCAGTCTGTCGAAAATGACCCTGCGTAGGTGAATATTGTCGGTGGCGCGGACCAGCAGGATGACGTCGAAATCTCCACCCACCAGTGCGATGTGCTGTACCTCCGGAATGAGCCGAAGCTCTTCACGAAGCTCGCGCCAGGAGTGCTGTTGCACTTTGAGCGTGACGTAGGCCGATGACTTCAAGCCGGCCTTGATGGGGTCCACCAGCGCGGTGAACTTTGTGAGCACGCCTTCGCCCGTCAGCCGGGAAATTCTTGAGTACGCGTGCGCCCGGCTGATGTGGACGTTTTCCGCCACCTGGGTAACCGACATGCGGCCGTCCCGCGTCAGCTCGGCAATGATGTCCCTGTCCACTTGGTCGAGAGGAACCTCTGCCTGATCCGCTTCGACCTCGGCCATTGCATCTCCAATTCGTCCACAGCGTGGGCCCGTTACCCAGCTCACATTTGCAATCCGTCTTCCAGACTAAGGGTTTCAGGCAAGCTTTTCCACGATTCTGCCCAGAGCTGGATACGAAACTTCTCCAGGGAACATACTGGTGACAAATAGTGGATACAGAAGGACGGACCAATGACGATCTCCGCGGACCATGAGGCCCAGGGTCTGGCTGACGCTCGGCCGGACGATACCGAAGCCAACGACCAGGCTTCCGAAGTGCGGCGCAAGTTCGGAATCAGCGTGGAAGACTACATGCTGCCTGCACGCCATCAGATCCAGATGGTCAATCCTTCTGGTGTGCTCAAGCCCGAAGCTGAGCAGGGTACGGAGCCCGGTCACGAATATCCCATCCCTGGCGACGCTGAACTCATGGCTGCTTACGAACAACTCGTCGTCGGGCGCCGCGTGAATGGCCAGAACTCCGCCCTCGTCCGGCAGGGCCGCATGGCCGTTTACCCCTCCAGCCACGGCCAGGAGGCGTGCCAGGTAGCCGCCGCCCTGTGCCTCCGCGAAGGCGACTGGCTCTTCCCTACCTACCGTGATGCCGTAGCAGTCATGTCCAAGGGCGTCGACCCTGTGGAGACCATGACCATCTTCCGCGGCGACTGGCACGGCGGCTACGACCCCACCAAGCACAAGGTGGGCATCCAGTGCACGCCTTTGACCACCCAGCTGCTCCACGCTGTCGGCGTTGCGCATGCCGCCAAACTGCGCGGTGAGGACACCGTGGTGTTGGCGATGTGCGGCGACGGTGCCACGAGCGAAGGCGACTTCCACGAGGCCCTCAACTTCGCTGCCGTCTTCCACCTGCCTGTCATCTTCTTCGTACAGAACAACAAGTACGCTATCTCGGTACCCCTGAGCCAGCAGTCCGTGGCGCCGTCGCTGGCGCACAAGGCCGTCGGTTATGGCATGGCCGGTGAGCGCGTTGACGGCAACGACCTCGTCGCTTTGCTCGCCGTGCTGGACCGGGCAGTGAAACTCGCTCGCGATGGCTCCGGTCCCCTCCTCATCGAGGCCCACACCTACCGCATGCAGGCCCACACCAACGCCGACGACGCCACCCGCTACCGAGAGGACAGCGAAGTTGCCGAATGGACCGCCAAGGACCCCATTACCCGCATGACGGCGTACCTCACCGACCGCGGACTCCTCGACGACGACGGTTCCACCCGGATCGCGGCAAAGGCCGAAGCCGTTGCATCCCAGCTCCGCGAAGGCCTGGGGGAGGACGTCCCGGTAGACCCACAGAATCTCTTCCGCTACGTCTTCTCCACACCCACCCCGCAACTCAAAGAGCAGTCCGCCCTGCTCGCCGATGAACTCGCCCGTGAGGCATCCAGCCAGAAGGAGGCAGGCAAATGAGCCCCGCCGTTACCACATCCTCTGAGGCAACCGAGCGCGCAGCAACAGGCGATGTCAGCTCCGCCACCGCCAGTGCGGCCGCAAGTGCAGCAGCCGTAGCCGAAGCCTCCGGTCCCCAGACCATCACCATGGCCAAAGCGCTCAACACCGCGATGGCGGACGCCATGGAAGCCGACTCTTCCGTCCTTGTATTCGGTGAAGACGTTGGCCGCCTGGGCGGCGTCTTCCGGATCACGGACGGCCTCATGGCCACCTTCGGAGAACAGCGCTGCTTCGACACCCCTCTGGCCGAGTCAGGCATTGTGGGCATGGCCGTAGGTATGGCCATGAACGGAATGCGTCCCGTGATCGAGATGCAGTTCGACGCCTTCGCTTACCCGGCCTTCGAACAGATCGTCAGCCACGTCGCCAAGATGCATAACCGGACCAAGGGCGCCGTCAAGCTGCCCATGGTCATCCGTGTCCCTTACGCGGGAGGGATCGGCGGCGTGGAGCACCACTGCGACTCCTCCGAGTCCTACTACGCCCACACCGCAGGCCTGAAGGTCTACACGCCGGCGACCGTCGCGGACGGCTACCGTATGCTCCGCGAGGCCATCGATTCCGACGATCCGGTCATGTTCATGGAACCCAAGAAGCTTTACTGGTCCAAAGACCAAGTGGACCTGGGCGCACTCCGGGCCGAACATGCCGCGAACGCTGAGACAGGTTCCAGCAGTGAGGGGCGCGCCGCCGTCGCGCGTCCCGGCACTGATGCAACGCTCATTGCCTACGGCCCCTCGGTCCCGACGGCGCTCGCCGCCGCGGCTGCAGCCGCTGAGGAAGGCCGCTCCCTCGAGGTGATCGATGTCCGCTCGATCGTGCCTTTCGACGACGAAACCGTCTGCGCGTCGGTGCGCAAGACCGGGCGCGCTGTGGTGATCGCCGAGGCCCACGGATTCGCCTCCGTGTCCTCCGAAATCGTGGCCCGCGTGCAGGAACGCTGCTTCCACTACCTGGCCGCGCCGATCCGCCGGGTGACCGGCTTCGACGTCCCGTACCCGGCTCCGAAGCTGGAACACTACTACTTGCCAAGCGTCGACCGCATCCTCGACGCCGTTGACGACCTTCAATGGGAGAACTGACCATGAGCGCAGAAATGCAGGTGTTCCTGCTTCCGGACCTCGGGGAGGGCCTTACCGAGGCTGAACTCGTCAACTGGCTTGTGGCCGTGGGCGACGAGATCCGCGTCGACCAGCCGATCGCCGAGGTGGAGACCGCCAAGTCCATGGTGGAGGTGCCCTCGCCGTACGCGGGCATCGTCGCCGTGCTGCACGGCGAAGCCGGCCAGACACTCGACGTCGGCAAGCCGCTGATCTCAGTCGCTCCTGTTGGTGCTTCGATTGCGGCTGCACCAGAGGCTGAGCCCGAGCCTGTGGAAGAAAAGGTCTCCGAGCCATCCGCGGTCGCCGCAGCTGCCGAAACCTACCGCACCGAAGAGAAGGCCGGATCCGGGAACGTCCTCATTGGCTACGGAACATCCGGAGGTGGCGAGGCCCGCCGCACCAGGCCGCGGAAGGTTTCTGCCGGTTCTGCCATTCCGGTGAGCCCGGAGCCAGACTTTGCCGAACTCTCTTTGTCCCGTACGCGGATTCCGGGGAAGCTCTCTGCAGTGATTTCCCCCTTGGTGCGGAAGATGGCCAGAGACCATGGTGTCTCGTTGGACGCCGTGCCTGGCTCGGGGGAGAGCGGGCTCATCCTGCGTCGCGACATTGAGGCTGCCATCGGAGGGGCCACGCGCGAGACCATGCCGGTAGAGGTGCCCGCCGTTGTCCAGTCCTCTACCGGAGACCAGGATTCGCGTACCGGCCTGACGGTGGCTTCGCGCACTCCGGTCCGCGGGATACGGAAGGCCGTAGCCGCGAACATGACCCGCAGCCGCGCCGAGATCCCCGAAGCAACTGTCTGGGTCGACGTGGACGCCACTGCGCTCCTGGAGATGCGTGCCGAACTCAAGAAGCGTGATCCGCACGGCGCTCCTGGGCTGCTCGCGTTCATCGCTCGTTTTGTCACAGCTGGGCTAAAAAAATTCCCGGAGCTGAACACCCGGTTTGTCACAGCAGAGGATACGGCCGGCGGCGAAATGCAGGAGATCATCGCGTTCGACGGCATCAACCTTGGCTTCGCGGCGCAGACGGACCGGGGCCTCGTGGTTCCGGCGGTCCGCAATGCCCACTTGTTGAACGCCCGGGAACTCGATGCTGAGATCCGCCGTCTCACCGCCGTCGCCCGTGAGGGAAAGGCAACGCCGACGGAGTTGGCTAGCGGCACCTTCACTTTGAACAATTACGGCGTGTTCGGCGTGGACGGTTCTGCAGCGATCATCAACTACCCCGAAGTAGCGATGCTTGGCGTAGGCCGCATCATCGACAAGCCTTGGGTAGTGGAGGGGCAACTTGCCGTCCGGAAGGTCACCGAGCTGACGCTTGCGTTCGATCACCGGGTTTGCGATGGGGAAACGGCTGCTGGGTTCCTGAGGTATGTTGCGGACGCGATCGAGAACCCGGGGACAGTGCTGGCGGATTTGTAGTCCGATACCTTCAATAATCTCAAGCTCGAATTCAAAAGCGACTGGAAGAACAGGTACTCATCACTCTTAATTCGACTCTTTGGACGCCTCTAGCCTGACACCATGAACAATGGGGGATACCGTTCGGGATGGCGACGCAAGCGGGCGCGGAGGACTCGCCAGGAGCTGTTTGTCTATCTAGGGCTGGTGACGTTCTTCGTTATCGCCGCCGTGGTGTCGGCTATCGCGCTCACTCATTGACCTTCAGCAACTCGGGTGGATCGCAACTTTCACGAATGCCGCTGTTTGGTAGAGGTACTGGTAGGCCCACGAATCGGTGGGGTTGATCAAAGAAATTACCGGCAAACTCCGTCGGTCAGCGACCATCTGCAGGTCACCTGTGTAGCAGCGGGAGACGATCACGCGGGCCCTAGTTACGTGGAACTGGGCCGTCAGGACGTTGGCGCTTTTCCAGCCATACTGGACAGACAGATTTTTAAGCGCCCGCGCTTCGCCTTGGGTAGTGAATGGATCGGGGTTGAAACAGATAATTCGGTACGAGCGGTGATCACCACATATGCCGGCCTCGAATCGGCCGTGTTGATCCACCGGGCTTGAGACCGCAAGCGTGGGTGCATAGCCTTGCTGCATCAACTGTTCGGCATAAACCATGCGTTGATCTGGCGGCCCGAGCACGAACAGCACATCCGCGTGTTGCGGCTCATCAGACGGCGGAGCCACATAAAGAAAGATTCCGGCAACGGCCCAGACGATCGCCAAGGTTGCAACGACAGCAATCGACCGAAAGAACAAACGCTTCTTTCGGGTAGGCGGTGTGGCCTGTGTTTCGGGATCGCGGAGAAGGGTCATACCGTCCTCTTACCAAAGCGGGATGTGGGCGGCAGTGCTGCACTTGGGTCCAAGACTACTATCTGCCGGCACGGAGACCCATCGTTGACTCATGGAAGGCTGACACGGAGAACCACGTCGCCGCCATCCTGGCTCAGCGTTACCTCCTTGCACAGGGCCTGAAGCGTCGTCATTCCGAGGTTGGGGCGGATCCGGCCCCTGAGACGGCCAGGCGAACTGATGCTTATGTGAAGGGCCCCGTTGTCCGTTGACATTGTGACGCGGACATTGTTTCGTTCACCGTGGCGGATGGCGTTGGTGAAGCCTTCTGAGAGCACTTCGATGACTGCCTCAGCCCTGGCAGCGTCCTCGTCACATAAGGCCCACACACCAGGGTCGATGTCGCAGCACAGCTTCAGAACGCGCCCCCAGGTACTCAGCAGGTCCTGGATACTCGCTGCTCCGCGCACCGACTGCCCGGGCGACTCCTCCAGGATCTCACTTTCCGCAGCAGCTATGGCACACCGCAGGATGTCCCTCACCCGCGGCGGGGCAAGATCCTTTTCGTGATCGTTCCCTCCGGAAGCAGTCAATGCGAGGGCACTCGAAACCAGGTTTCCCTGAAGGTTGGTGTGCAGAATCCGGGCGACCCGCCGGCGGGTGTGGAGCAGCTTGTGGTGCGCGCGGTCGGCTAGCTTGAGTTGCTCGTTGAGCGAGCGTGCCAGCCTGACCTCATGCCGCCGTCGTTGGCTCTCGGCAGCTCGAAGAACCGCCACCGTGAGCGCAGTCAGCGGATAGGCCCAGATGGCGGACCAGTAGAAGTACGGGGCATAGCCGAATGCGTCCTGCAGCAGGCAGGTCACCGACGCTCCAATTGCGGCCGTGCCCGCGTAGCAGAGGGTCATGGCGGAGATTCGCCGCAGGGGACTGGTGATCCCCCGCACCGTCCGGGCCGTCGCGGCGTTTCCGGCGAGCAGAATGGCCCCGCCCACAACCCACTGAACCAGCAGGAAGAGAACGTCGTATTCGGTCAGCAGACGCACTGAGATGAGTGATTCGAAGAGCAGCACAGGCAATGCGAGCGGTGAAGCCTGGATCAAATCCGTGAGTCGCTCGGTGCGTTCTGCCCGGGAGGGCCGCTGCGGAGGGGCCGTGTCATGGGGCCAAGGTGAGTGGTCGTGGAAGAGCTGGTGGCTCATCGGGCGGACGACGTCATCGGAGATCGTCCGCAGCAGGCGTGAGGCCTCGGCTCTGTCGAGGCTTGTCATCATCCCGGCAGGGAGGGCCGCGTCAAGGCGTGAGGAGAGTTCGGTGACATAGTCGGATCGGATCGAGCGCAGACGGTTCTCATCGAATCCGAGCTGCGTCTCGATCGCTGCCCGCGCGGCGCGGAGCCGGCGTTCAAGCACGGCGTGCCCGCGGATGCAGTCCGTCAGAATAGCAATCGCCGAAAGGAAAACCAGGGCCATCCCGACGTTGATGAGGATGCGGGCCCAGAGATTTTCGCTGAGGTCCGCAATGTTCAGAACCTGCGCGGACCAGGCGACGAGGACCGGGCGGCAGGCGCCCAACAACGCGAAGGTGCCGAACGCCGTCGTGATCCTGCCCTTAAGGCTCGGGCGTGCCGTGATCAAAGGGCGGAGGAGTATCCCCAAAAGACCAAGCATGACGTGCGCAAGAAGCAGGATCGCGATGCCGGCACTTTCCCCCACCATCGTGGCCGATCCGGTCCCGGACAGCGTGTTCGATCCGGCGAACACGTTCATGACAGTCAGCGACAAGGGCAGGGTCAGAAGCCACGACCAGAGACTCAGGGCATTGTCACCGCCGATGCCCCGGGCCCAGAGTGCAGGGGAGCGGCCGCTCATTTGTCGCTATCGGCAGGGTCCGGCCACCCGAACGTGCGCGCATACAGCGTCGCTGCGGCAACACGCGGGTTCACGCCCGGAATTCGGTTCAAGCCGAGCGCCTCGAACGTGCGCGAAACGGCCTTCTCCACGGATCGCATGCTGCTTCCCCGTTGTTTCGCGATTTCAGCGTTGGACCAGCCCTCCGCAATCATGCGCAGGATATCCAGCTGTACACGCGTCAACGCGCCGATCCGCGCTGCGTCCGCCGACAAAGTGGGAGTCACGGTGACCGGAAGCTCCACCAAGGTTGAATTCACGGCATTGATGAGGCCGTCCACGGAGTCAAGGGACGACTTGTTGACGAAAGTCGATCCCGCCGGCAACTCGGAAAAGGCAGCCTCCGACGGATAGTTGGTGAGGAAAACGATCGCGCACCCCGGCGAGAGCGACCTCACCACATGCGCCAGTTCGACGCCGTTGGGCCGGGTTCCCAGATCGATGTCCGTCACAAGAACATCGGGATCGACGGCGGCAAACATGGAGATCGCCTCGGACGCGGACGCGCAGTCATGGACGTCGAATTCCGCGCCCCTCAAGGCCTCGGCGACCAGCCCGCGCATGAATGGTTGATCTTCGACAACCAGCACCCGCCGAACCCACCCCACAGCCCCCATGGTTGAAGGCTATCCGAGCACGCCCTTCGATTCACCGGCAGCAGCCAGTTGTTACAACTCAGGATGGATTACGACGGCGGCGCGCTCGCGGTCCGCTTCGCGACGCCGCCTGCCGGAGTGCTTGCCCCAGGCGACGGTCTCAGTGGCGGAGGGCGATCGTGACAACGACGCCCGTGGCGACAGCCAGAATCGCCAATCCAACGTAGGACAGTCTCCGCTGAAACCTTCTCCGACGCTCACGCCGTTCATCCCTGGCCAGATATCCCGTTCTGTAGTTCCCCATGCCGCGAGGATATCGCCGCTGAATCTGCGCTCGCCTGCCGGGGTTCGGGTATTGCGACCGGGTTGGCTGCCGCCTACCCGTCCTTCCCATCGTTGTTGAGAAGGTCCGGGATATGGTTTCGAAGTATGTGTGCTGCGATGCCCAGAGCTACGAGTGATGCGCTCAGTAGGGCAAGCCAGACGCGCACGACTGAACCGATGAAGCCTGTCAGCCATAGCCCGACGCCCGCGCCGGCCCCGCCTTGGAGGGGAAAAGAAGCGAACGTAAGTTTGTGGCCAACGTTTCGAAGAGCATTCCGCCCGTGCAGACAATGACGCCAACAATGAGCAGCCGGTTTCTTACCTGGGTAAAAAATATGTGGTGTTTGCGATTGAAGTTCCGATTCATTTTTAGTCCCCGCCTGACCTAAGGAGCGCCCCACCCTGCGGTGGGACGCTCCCCTCCGCGCCATGATTGGGCATCGTCGATCGAGGGACTAGGAAGGCGGCTCCCGGTAGGCGTGCACCATCGGGTCGGTGCGCTCGAGCTCGGCTGCGAGTGCACGTGCGGCCTTCTTCCTCCTGTGAAGAACTGCTTCATTGACCACGTACAACACCAGAACCACCGATGGTAAGAGGATTCGAAGCCACAGGTCCCAATTGGTCATAAAAAGGATCGCCAGGGAAACCATAAAGATCGGCGGATGCGCGTAGCTGTACCATTTCACGATTGCCTTCTCTCAGAAGCCGCAGTCTCGCCCAGGCATATCCCGTAGCGGAGAGGACGGGTTGGAAAGATTAATGCCATAGCACTTTGTGGCAACAAGGTTGGCACCCCTAAACGTGCCATTGATGATAGCGATCACAGACGCAACACCACCCACGCCGATCACGGTACAAATCTGGCTCACGACTTTTGCGATCCACCCGGTCAGCTTGCTGAATGTGCAGCCTGCCCACGTTCCGCCGACGAAAACCGTGGCCGTGAGGCCCGCTAGTACCTGCAACTCGGCGCCGCTGATCGCGAGGACTGGCCACGGTACCCACTGAATGCTCGGATCGGCCGTTATGGGAAATGCGTTCGAGGAATTGAAGTCAATGCGCTGAACTAAGGTACCGTCCTCAATCCTGAATGTCGTTGGCACCGGTTTGCCGTCGGCGTCGAATGCCCACGGGGAGACGAATGTGCCTGTAACTCTTCCCGCGGCGTCTCGAATGAGTACCGAACCGTCAGCTTCCACCTTCGCGGTGGATCCGGCCGAGAGAGCTAATGGGAATCGGTAATAGCGAGGTGCCTTGTCCGATTCGACTGTGATCAATGTTTGCGAGCCGTGTGGAATGCTGTAGGTGGTCGTTGTCGCGCCGGTCAGGGCGGTGGTCAAAAGTGGTGCGCCTTCGCCAATGAAGTGCCCGATCGGGACGCCCTTAAGCTGGGCAGGTTTCGTCTCTGACTTTTTGCCGGGAACGGTAATCCGTACCGAACCCGAGGGGGATTGCGTTTGGACAGTAGCACTTCCGGGGGCGTTCCCGTCCATCACATACACGCCGTCGTGCTTCTTGGCGTTTTCATGCAGTGGACTGGCGCTTCGCCCGGGCGACAGCCCCTGATCCCACGCGACAGACTGGACTCCAAGGCTGGTATCGGCCCGTATCGGCTGATCTACCCGTTCCTGTAGTGTCGTGCTTCTTTGAGCAGTACCTGCCTGTGCCGGTGCGGCAATAAGGATGGTCGCAATCAAAGACAGGCATGCGGTAGCTGAGGCAATAATATGTAGACGCTGCAAGGTAAACTCCTATTCATATAGGTGCCCCCCTGAGACTCACAGCTTGCAAGTAATCATACGGCGTTTTTGTCTTTGTTGAAAGAGAATTTCGTGCGAAATCCTACTACCTGAGTAATTAATTTGGCATTTGAAAAGGAGGATTAGCGTCGTCGACTGCGGGTGCGTTTTCTCGCCCTACGCCTGGCTGGTCATTCGCTGTTCCCAGGAAGGACACGGCAAGGACGCCTTCCGACGATCAGCGCGGGGGACTAGGATGCCGGAATGAGAGTTACGTTGCTCCGCGGGGAGGGCGATGGCGGCCCCGATTGCCCACATCAATTCGTTGGTCGCTGCGATGATTGCCTCGACGCCGAACGAAATTCACGTGGTGAATCGGGTGGCCACGAGCCGGTGTGCCCCAGCGAATAGTCGGCGGTGCTGCCTCCGGAAGGCGCCCGTCGTCGGTGCTTGCCGCGAAATGAATAGGTGGAATCCATGCGGATTACCGTGATTGGGCGGGGTCACGTCGGCGGCGCCCTCGCTCGACGCTGGACAGCCGCAGGCCACGACGCGGCTGCGCTCAGCCGTGACGGCGGTGATGCCACCGGCGCCGACGTCGTGGTGGTCGCCATCCCGGGAGACTCGATCGCCGTCGGGCTCGCCAACATTGCCGGCCTCGACGGCAACGTGACCATCGATGCCAGCAATGCCTTCGGCGATCGGCTGCCGGGCTACGACTCGATCGCCCATCAGGTCAAAGCGATGATCGGCGGCCCAACCGCAAAGGCCTTCAACACCAATTTCGCGTCGATCTATGAGGCGGTCGACGCCGAGCCAATGCCACCAGGAACCCTCTACGCGTCCGACGCCGATGCTCGCCAGGTGGCCGAGCAGCTCATCAGGGACGCAGGATTCGAGCCGATCCACCTCGGCGACTTGACGAAGGCTCCACTGCTGGAAAGCCTCATCGCCCTGACCTCAACGCTGGACAGGGGAGAACTCGGTCCATTCTTCTACCGCTTCAACCGCCCCGGCGAGCTGGCGGCACGATTGGGCCTCAACCCGCGCTGAGTTCCAGCCCGCCAACCCCTACTGCAGCTTGAACAAATTGTGCGTGGCCGGCCCCTCCAGCGGTTTGCCCGCGGCCGTGAAGCGCGAGCCGTGCAGATAGCCGTGGGTTTCACATGGAAGAGCCAGGTCACGACCGTGCCCTCGGCAGGGCTGGTTTGCTCCGTGATGGACGGCTTCTCCTTCAGGACTGCCTTGTCACCGTAGTTTTTGCCGGGTTGCAGGTTCCTCGTATCGCACCAGCCTTTCGACTTGACTGCGCGGCGCCACGGAACCAGCGCGACCTAGGTGCTCCGTGGAGCTTGACATCTTGCTGGTTGGACATGAATATGGTGCTAAATGGTTTTAGCCAAGGAATTAAACCGCCTCTTCGGGCAACTCTTCGGATAAAGACAAGGACTCCTTCATGCTTTCGATTGCTCCCCGGCGCCGAGATTTCGATGCGACGCGCCAGCAGGTGTTCGCTCGATGACATTCGCAAAGAACGACCACTGGGTGTGGGATTTCTGGATCGCCGACGATGGCGAGGCTTACCATCTCTACTACCTGCAGGCCCCGAAATCGCTCGGCCACCCCGAGCTTCGACACCGCAACGCATCCATCGGCCATGCCACCTCCGCGGATCTGCATACTTGGCGGGACCACGGCACGGTTCTCGTCCACGGAGGACCGTCGGAACCGGATGCCTCGGCAACCTGGACGGGAAGTGTCGTACGTGGCGATGATGGGCTCTGGCGGATGTTCTACACCGGTTCGAGATTCCTACGTCCGGACGCCATCACTAATATCGAGACCATTTGCGTAGCGGTTTCTCGCGACCTGCACACCTGGCACAAGTCCGCTGACTTCGCCCTGAATGCTGATCCGCGAGGCTATGAAACCTTGGACGACAGCGTCTGGCACGAAGAAGCTTGGCGCGACCCCTGGGTATTTCAGAGCGCGTCGGGATCCTGGCATATGGTCATCACTGCCCGCGGCCGGAGTGGACCCGACGAGCGAAACCGGGGCGTTATCGGATACGCGCGTTCCGACGACCTTGAAAACTGGAGTGTGGGCACCGCGCTGACAGGAAGTGCCGGGTTCGCTCACCTCGAAGTTCCCCAGATTGTCGAGCTGTCCGGGAGCGACTGGCTGCTTTTTTCATGCGACGGGAGTCATCTCGCCGGGCCCCGGGCCGGGCTACCAGGCGGGATATGGCTCGCCCCTGCAGCCTCACCGCTCGGTCCCTTCGACCTCGACCAGGCCAGCCTTCTGGCAGACGAGCACCTCTACAGTGGTCGGATCGTGCATAACCGTTCAGGGCGTCCGGTTCTTCTTGCCTTCGAGAACCTTTCCGGTACGGGTGACTTCGTCGGGCGCATTTCCGATCCGCGCGATGTGGAATGGAATGGTCACGGTTTTGTGCTCGCCCCAGAGCTTCAAGAGCGGCAGGCCGTCAAGTGACGCATACGCAGACACAAGGAACCGTCGCACCTGGGTACGAGCCGGTGGCTGAAGCTTTCATCCGAGCATTCGACGGCCGTCCTACCATGGGTGCGGCCCTGGCTATCCTCGTCGGTGGAGAAACGGTGGTGGACCTCTGGGGTGGAGTTGCCGATGAAAGAACGGGATCTCTGTGGGAGCAAGACACCGCTACCGTGGTGTTTTCCTGCACCAAAGGACTCGTCTCGATTCTTGCCGCGCGGCTGGTCCAGGAAGGCCGGCTGCGCTACGACGCCCCCGTTCACCTCTACTGGCCCGAGTTCGCCACGGCGGGCAAGGGGAATGTCACGGTCGGAGAGCTCCTCGCCCACAGGGCCGGCCTGTCGGCTCCCCGTATTCCATTCACTACCGAGCAGATCCTCGACTGGGACTATGTGACCTCCCGGCTGGCCCTGCAGGACCCGCTCTGGGAACCGGGCACCGGCTATGCCTACCACGCGATCACGCACGGGTGGCTCGCCGGAGAGGTCATCCGCCGTGTCACATCCGAGTCAATCGGCGACCACTTCGGACGCGCAACCGCTCAGTGGACCGGGGACGCCTGGATCGGGCTACCCACCTCGGAAGCGCATCGAGTCGCGCACGTCCAAGTGAGTGAGAGCCAAGCGCAGGCCGGGCGCGCGCTTGCGGAGATGCCGGATGGATGGAATCTGCAGGCGATGACTCTCGGGGGTGCGCTGCCACCTGAGCTCGTCGGGGACGCCAGCGGTTTCAACGACTCGCGAGTGCGGGCAGCCCAGATTCCCGGAGCCGGAGGTGTGGCCACCGCACGTGCCCTCGCGTCTATTTGGTCTGCAACCGTCATTGAAACTGAAGGTGCCCGCATCCTTGACGATGCGACGCTTGAGCGTGCTCTCATGCCCATGAGCGAAGGCGCGCCGGTCTACCATGCGACCGGTCCGTGGCCGCGCTGGGGCGCGGGATTCCAGCTCGACTCCGCGGTCCGCAGCTACCTCAGCCCTCGAGGCTTCGGCCACGATGGCGCGGGCGGACAGGTAGCGTTCGCGGACCCTGATTCGGGCACCGGGTTTGCCTTCCTCACCAACTGGATGGAAGCCGGCGACGATCGCGCGACGCAGATTATTGACGCGCTCCGCACCGTCCAGCGGGACTGAGTTGGCCCCGCGAGATTCTTGCCAAGTCACACCCTGAAACAAAAAAGACCACTCTTGACAACCTGGGAGAGGTCCGAAACCATGGCTAAAACCATTTAGCAAATTTTTCAACCTTAGATCTCACACGACGAAGGAGTCACCAGCTATGACACTAAGTACCCTCCGCTCAACCCCGCATCCGCGGCGGCGAAGCATCGCAGCGGGCGGCCTGGCCGCCCTCGTCTCGGTCGCCTTGGCGGCTTGCGGCGCACCATCGGCCTCCGACTCGCCGTCGGCGGCATCGAACATTTCGGCAGGGTCCGGCACGGGCACCCTGAAGGTCTGGGCGCTGGATGGCCAGTCCGCGGAGAACACGGCGATCCAGAAGATCGTCTCCGACTTCGAATCCACCCACCCGGACATCAAAGTCAAGATGCAGTTCCTGCCAGCTGACTCTTTCGCAAAGGCCCTGCAGACCTCCAGCCCCGCTGACCTTCCCGATGTCCTGGAAGTCGACGGGCCGCAGATCGCCAACCTGGCCTACGGGCAGAAGATCGCTCCACTGTCGGACTACGTCTCAGCGGCCACCGTTCAGAACCAGACCGACGCCGTCAAAGGCCAGAACACCGTGGACGGAAAACTCTACGCCGTGAGCATGATGAACTCCGGTCTGGCAATGTGGGGCAACAAGAAGCTGCTCGACAAAGCCGGGGTGACGATGCCGAAGAGCGCGTCAGAGGCCTGGACTGCGGACGAATTCACCGAGGTCCTCAAGAAGCTCTCCGCCGTCGTGCCCAACGGCAAGCCTCTCGGTATCGCGGAGAACAACGGACTGAGCTCCGAATACGGCATTTACGGCTTCTCTCCGGTCCTGTGGTCTGCCGGCACACCGATGATAGCCAACGGCAAAGCTTCCGGTGCGCTTGATTCGGACACTGCGGTGAACGCCCTGAAGAAGTTCGCCTCGTGGAAACAGTTCACCAACCCCGACGGTGACGGCACGGCCTTTCAGTCCGGTCAGGTGGCGCTGAACTGGATGGGCAACTGGATGTACCCGGCCTATGCCAAGGCACTCGGGAACGACCTCGTCGTGGGCCCGCTGCCCAACTTCGGCAAGGGAGCAAAGACCGGTTCCGGAACGATCGCCTGGAGCCTCGGAGGGCACACGAAGAACGGCGCGGCAGCAGGCAAATTGCTTGACTTCCTCATGAGCGACCCCGTCGTTTCCACTTACACCGCTGCTAACGGGGCCCCGCCGGCGACGAAAACCACCGCAGCCTCCTCTCCGCTTTACGGAGCGGGCAAGCCCTTGGCTTTCTTGCGGGACCAACTCGACGCAGCTTGCCCCACAGAGGATCGGCTGTCCCAGCAGTGCGTTGCCGTATCGCGGCCCGTGACAGCGGGTTATCCGGTGGTGACGTCATCGTTCGGCAAGGCTCTTACCGCCATCTGGGGCGGGGCCGACGTGGCTGCAAGTCTCCAGGCAGCCGCACGGGCGATCGACCGCGATTTCGCGGACAACAACAACTACAAGTGATCGCTACCGTACGGGGTGGGCTTGCCTACCCCGTACGGTAACCGTCGAAGGCTAGGTTATGACTCTTCTTATTCGATCCCAGGCCAGGCGGACGGCGCCGCCCACCCAGCGGCGAAAGCGGCTCTCGTCCCATGCGATCATGGGCCCGGTGATGGCCGCCCCCGCGCTCATCCTTCTCGCCGTTTTCCTCGCCATCCCGTTCCTTGGCGCCATCGCGATGTCGTTCTACCGGCTTCAGCTCAATAGCACCCGGGCCCCACGATTCATTGGGCTGGAGCAATATTCAAGGCTCTTCACCGACCCTGATATCAGCGCGGCCTTCCTGCATTCGCTGGGTAACAACTTCACCTTCGCGGCCGTGGTGGTGCCTGTCCAGACGGCGCTCGCCCTGGGACTAGCGCTTCTGGTGAACGGCAAGCTCCGTGGCATGGCCGTGTTCCGCACAATGTTCTTCATGCCACTCGTTTTCCCGCTGGCCCTGGTTGCCGTCGTGTGGCGGCTCATTTTCGCACGGGATGACCACGGCCTGCTGAATTCCGCAATTTCGCTGTTCACGGGCGGTTCCGTCGGTCCGCACGATTGGCTTGGAAGCAGCGCAACTGCCATGGGGGCGATCATCGTGATGTCGATTTGGCAGAGCGTGAGCTTCCAGATGATCATCCTCCTCGGGGGACTGCAGGCTGTTCCCCATGACCTGTATGAGGCTGCCTCCCTGGACCGCGCTGGACGATGGAGTCAATTCCTGCACGTTACCGTGCCCGGAATTCGAAACACCCTCATCTTCGTGGCACTGCTGACCACGGTCTTCTCTTTCCGCCTCTTTGACCAGGTGTACCTTCTCGGCCAAAGCGGATCCGTTGATATCGAATCGACCCAGACAATGATGTACCAGGTCATCACTACCGGCTATGACCAGAACAACATCGGCCAAGGCGCAGCCATGGCCGTGGTCTTCCTCGTCATTGTCACCATCGTCGCCGTCATCCAACGCCGGCTCGTCCGTCAGGAAGGAAGCATCCGATGACCCGCGTCCGAAGCATCAAACGGTCCCGGCTGCTCTCGAGGACCGGACGCTATGCACTGCTCGTCTTCTTCGGCCTGATCTTCTTCGTTCCCGTGTACTACTTGTTGGTCGGAAGCCTCAGGCCTGGTGACAAAGTCCTGGGCGGCCTGAGCGCCTTGGTTCCATCGGACCTGTCGCTCGACAACTATGCCGGCGTGTTTAACCGGTTCTCCAACGACACCACGGGATATGTGTGGCAGTTCGCCGGGGTCTCCCTGGCGGTTACCGCCATTGTTGTACTCGGAGGTCTGCTAGTGAACTCACTCGCCGGCTACGCGCTGGCGCGCATGAAGTGGCGGGGACGCAACATCGTGCTCCTCCTGGTGACCATCATGACAATCATCCCGTTCGAGGCGGTGGCACTGCCTCTTTACTACATGCTCTCCGGCCAACGGAACACACTATACGTCCAGGCCCTGCCCTTCCTGGCCAATGCGTTCTCGATTTTCCTCTTCTACACGTACTTCCTCAGCATCCCCGTGGAGGTGGAAGAAGCGGCAACGATCGATGGGGCCGGACCGGTGCGGACCCTCTTCCAAGTGGTGGCCCCCATGAGCCTGCCAGCTTACGCGACGGTAGCCATTCTGACCTTCCTGGGCCAGTGGGGCCAATATCTTTGGCCAGTACTCATGATTACCGACACCAAACTCCGGCCCCTTCCGCTGGAGCTGAGCGTTTTCCAAAACGCACAGCCGCCGGAATGGGGACCGGTGCTAGCGTTCGGAGTCCTCTTTGTCTTGCCGGTGCTTGTTGTCTTCCTGATCTTCCAGAGATCCTTTGTCGCCAGCGTGGCAAGTTCCGGCGTGAAAGGTTGAGCGTCGCACCCCGATTCCACCGATTCCCCAGGAGAAGATGCACATGAATGAAGTAAATGGATTCGCGGCTGATGGCTTCGGCCCGGTCGCCGATGCCTACCGCACAAGCGTCGGCGACGGCGAAGGCGGGTCTGCGCTGAACATCAGGGTCGGCGGTAAGACGGTCGTCGACCTGTGGGCAGGCCTCGCCGACCGGCACGGGCGAAGTGCTTGGGCACGTAATACGCCGACGGTGATCTTCTCTTGCACGAAAGGCCTCGTCGCAATCCTTGCTGCCATGCTGGTTGGCCAAGGCCGGCTCGGGCTGGACAGGCCGGTTGCCGATTACTGGCCGGAGTTCGGGGCTGCCGGCAAGGAGGCGATCACAGTCCGGCAGCTCCTGAGCCACCGTGCCGGGCTTGCGGCGCCCCGGGAAGACATCAGCCTTGAGACCGCGCTCGACTGGCCGTCGATTGTGTCCGTCCTGGCCTCGCAGGAACCGCTGTGGAAGCCTGGAACGGCGTATGGCTACCACGCATTGACTTACGGCTGGTACGTAGGCGAGGTCATCCGCCGCATTACCGGTACCAGCGTGGGCTCGTTCCTGCAAAAGTCCGTCAGTGGTCCGTTGGGCGCCGACGCGTGGATCGGGATCCCGCCGTCGGTGGAGCCGCTGGTGGCCAGACTCAATGCGGGGGACAGCATCCGGAATGCGCCTGCGAGCGGCACCCGGCAACCGGATGAGGACGATCTCTACTGGGCCGGCCGGGCGATGACGCTGGGAACGGCTTTCCCGCCCGAGCTGGTGGTCGCAGGCGCAGGATTCGACTCGCCCGAGGTGCATCAGGCCGAGGTTCCGGGCGCAGGCGGAATCGCCACGGCCGCGGCACTCGCCACGATCTGGTCAGCTACAGTGGCTCCGACGGAGGGCGTGACCCTTGTGGAGAGCGATGTCGTCAACGACATGACCCAGGTCCAGAGCGAGGGAGAGCCTGTTTGGTGGCTTCCTGGCCCGTACCCCCGGTGGGGAACTGGGTTCATGCTCTCGTCTCCACGACGGGAGTTCCTCACGTCCTCTTCGTTTGGACACGACGGCGCGGGCGGTCAAGTCGCTTTCGCGGATCCCGTGCATAACGTCGGCTTCGGCTATGTCACGAACACCCTCGAAAACCAGGACGATCCCCGGGCGACATCCATCGTGCGCGCCTTGAGAAGAATCATGGAACCCTAATCAATGACGGATGAACGCTCAATCAATGGCATGGGCACCAGTCGCTCGCCTGGAGCCGCATCGTCGGATAGCAGCAAGCTGACCGCATGCCTGCCCATCTGTTCGTGGGGGAGGGCAACCGTAGTGAGGCCCGGACGCAGATATGAGGCCAGTTCGTCGTTATCGAACGACACAATCGAAATATCGTCCGGAATTCGAAGGCCCTTCTCCTGAATCGCCTGATAAGCGCCGAAGGCGAGCCGGTCGTTCATGCACAGCAGAGCGCGGATGCCCGGATGCCGACGCAGGATCTTCTTCGCCGCCACGTATCCGGTATCCGCGTCCCAGAGCCAGACTGATTCCCAGACGGCGACGTCGATTCCGTGTTCGGCGAGGGCATCCTTGACGCCGTCCACCCGCCGACTGACGGCGACCGAACGGAACAGGCCGTGCTCGGCCTCTTCGGAGTACCCGAGCACGGCCACCCCGTCGGTGAAGCCGTGACGGGCGAACACTTCAACAGCGGTTCTCCCCCCGGTGTACTCGTCGGACAATACGCTGACAGCGTGCCCCTGACTCGTGGCGTTCAAGAGAACTGAACGCGTCCCGGCCGGTAGTTCCGGAATGTACAGCTCGCGGGCCCGCATGGAGGCAAAGACGATTCCATCCACCTGCCTATCGAGTACGGCTTCGAGGGCCGAGGCTTCCAGTTTGGCTTCGCCTCCGGTCTCAAGGACGAGCATGACATGGTCGGCCGCTCCCGCCGCCGCGAGAGCACCTTCAATCAGGCCGCTTGCGAATCTGGTGGTGGCAACACGGTCCGAGATGAAACCAATGGTCCGTGTCTTCTGCGTCCTCAACCCTCTTGCCGCAACGTTGGGACGATAGTTCAGTTCGGCCGCGGCCGCGAGCACACGCTCGTGCGCATCCTGGGACAGCCGGGTATCCGGACGTCCGTTGAGGATCATCGAGGCGGCCGTGGTCGAAAGTCCGGCGAGCTTTGCAACATCTGCCAAAGTAACGCGTTTGGGCGCCATACACACTCCTTCAGGACCGCACGCGCCCCCGGGCAGGACTAGGTGCCCACTCAGTATATTTGCTAAATCCATTCATCTCGGGGTGCGGCTCCGAAGGCATCGCTTTTCCCGCCAATCCCTACTGCAGCTTGAACAAATTGTGCGTCGCCGGACCCTCCAGCAGCTTGCCCGCGGCCGAGAAGCGCGAGCCGTGGAGCGGGCAGTCCCAGGACTTCTCGGCGTCATTCCAGTGCAGGATCCCGCCCAAGTGCGCGCATTCTGCCGACACCCTGCACACCACGCCATCCACCGTGCAGATAGCGGCGGGTTTCCCATGGAAAAGTCCTGTGACGCCCGTGCCCTCGGCGGGGCTGGTCTCCTCCGTGATGGCCGGCTTCTTCTTCAAGGCCGCCTTGTCCCGGAAATTCTGCTGCTGTGTCTCTACGTTGAGCGAAATCGTCGACGCCGCCCCGCGGGCACCGGTGATCCGGTGGTGGATCGTGCGGGCCCACTCCGGCTTTTCGCCACGGATATCCGCAGTGATATCCAGCGCCGCCGCAACACCGTTTGTCATGCCCCACTTGTTGTAGCCGGTGCCGAAGAAGATCTTCCCGTGGCCCCGGGGAAGCCTGCCGAAGAACGGCATGAGATTGCCGGCCTGGTAGTCCTGGGCAGCCCACGTGTGCGTGACCTCGGCCCCCGGATAGTGCTGTTGGGCCCAACCGAGGAGCTCATTCACATGGACCTGCGTGGACGGCGCCCGGCCACCCGCATGACCGAACCCGCCCACCAAAAGCAACGACCCGCCGTCGGGCAGTGGATAGTCCCTCAGCGAGCGGGTGGGCGGCTCCGCGGAAAGGTACATTCCGGGAGGCGGGCTGATGCCGTCCGGCAGCCGCAACGCGGCGGCGTACGAACGATTGGGCCGCAGCTTCGCGAAGTACAGTCCGCGGTTCAGGATGGGTGTCCCGGTGGCGAGCACCACGTTGCGGGCGCGGACCTCGCCCTTCCTTGTGACCACCGTCAGGGGATCGCCGTTGCGGACGTTCATGACGCGGATACCCTCCACAATGCTGCCGCCGGCGGCCCGGACATCCGCAGCCAGCGCATCCAGGACGTCCATGGGGTTGAACTGGGCCTGCTTCGCAAGCCGCAAGGCGGCGTCGACGTCGAACGGCAGCCCGGTCTCGCGGGTGGACTTGACGTTGAGCCCGCACGCCCGGGAAGCGTTGGCTTCGGCGACGAGGTGTTCCGCGCCAGTGGGTGTAGTGGCGAAGGTGTAGGCATCCCGGTACTGGAAAGGCACACCCCGGCCCTCAAGGTAATCGAGCAGCCACTTCTGGCCCGCCCTGTTCGCGTCAACGTACGCGCGGACCACGTTCACCGAATACTGGTTCCGGAGCCTGGACAGCGTAGTGCCCTGCAAAAGGCTCAACTTGGCCGTGGTGTTGCCGGTGTTGACCGCCCCGATGTGCCGGGCCTCGAGGACCAGCACGCTGCTGCCGGTCCGTGCCAGCATGAGGGCCGTGGCCAGGCCCGTGATCCCGGCGCCGACCACGACGGCGTCGTAACTGTTCCCTGGCATGAATTCATCGGGGCCCGCAACTGCGGAAGCCTCGCGGGCGTCTAGCCACAGAGAAGTCATAGCGTCCCATGTCCCTTCAGCCGGCCGCGGCCCACACCGGAATTAGCGCGGCGGCGGCCCGGTAGTGCCAGAGAAGCAGAAGGCCGCAAGAGAAGCAAGAGGGGAGCCCCGACGTCGCGGGTTGCCTGTGCCGAGTCAACGAAAAATGGGGTCTGACAGACCGGTCTGTCTGGTTGCTCTGCGAGTACGATTGCTTTCACCATGAGTACGCCAGATGCCTCGGAAGCACCCGGTTCGTCTTCATTGCCAGCCGGACAAACGACCACCCGTGATGACGCGGTGGATCGTATCCTGGACGCCGCCTACGAACTCTTCTCCCGCCGCGGGATCCGCGCGGTGGGGGTCGATCAGCTCATCGAGCGTTCAGGAGTAGCGAAGGCCACCTTCTACCGCCACTTCCCCTCGAAGGACGATCTGGTGCTTGCCTTCCTGGCGCTTCGCGACCAGATCTGGACCGTGGACTTGATCATCTCCGACGCCCGGAACCGGGGAAACACCCCCGAGGAGCAGTTGCTCGCGATCTTCGACGTCTTCGGCGACTGGTTCCAGCGGGAGGATTTTGAGGCGTGCTCGTTCATCAACGTCCTGCTTGAAATGGGGCGTGAACATCCCCTGGGCAAAGCCAGCATCGGCTACCTTGCCAGGATCAGGGGGCACATCCAGGAGTTGGCAGAAGAAGCCGGACTGGAACGCACCGAGGAGTTCGCGCGCTCCTGGCACATCCTGATGAAGGGATCCATCATCTCGGCCACCGAAGGCGACGTCCTGGCGTCGAAGCGAGCCCAACAGATGGCCTCCTGGCTGATCGAACAGCACCGAGGCCCGGAGCGCCCGGTAACCGCCTGAGACGTCCCGAGTCCTGCGCGGCCTGTCAGGTCTTCGCTGTCCGGCCGCGACCGCCGGGAGAAGCGAGATGCCGCGCCTTCCCGCCCCACTTGGCCCATTCGCGGGGCTGGACCGAAGGCCGCCCAAGGTGATACCCCTGTCCAAGGGT
Source organism: Arthrobacter sp. efr-133-R2A-63 (assembly GCF_030209795.1). Classification (NCBI taxonomy): domain Bacteria; kingdom Bacillati; phylum Actinomycetota; class Actinomycetes; order Micrococcales; family Micrococcaceae; genus Arthrobacter; species Arthrobacter sp. efr-133-R2A-63. The sequence continues at coordinate 180,086 of NZ_JARVRG010000009.1, forward strand.
GACGCCCAGGCCCGTAAGAGTGTCCAGCTCGTCCTTGGTTTCGATGCGCTGGGCAGTCAAGACCGCCCCGATCTCCCGTGCGAACGCGACCTCCGCTGCGACGAGTTCCTGCCGGAGGGAATCCAGGTTCAGGCCTGCAGTCAGATTCCGCTCCAGCTTGATCATCTCCGGCTTGAGCCGAAGAATATGGCTGGCCCCGGCGAAGAAGGAACCCGTGTTCTCGATGCACAAGCGCACGCCGGCACTGCGCAGCGGAGCCACGGCCGCGTCGAGCGAATCAGCCTGATCCTGGGGGAACTTCCCGGAAACTTCAAGGATCACCCGCCCGGGCGCCAGCGGGGATTGCTCGAAAAGCCCAGGAAGACGCGGGTCCAGGCAGACCTCGTCGGAAAGCTTCAGCGCCACGAAAAGGTGGGGCGGCAGCTTCAGCGCGGCCTCAAGCCCCGATTCCAACGCCGCGAATTCCAGATCCGTCCGGAGCCCCGAGTCCTCGGCCTCGGCGAACCAGAAATCCGCAGGGTCTCCGCTGTCGCTGACGAATCGGGTCAAAGCCTCGGCGCCGACAGCCGTGCCGGTGCTGAGGTCGAAAACGGGCTGGAAGGCGGTCATCAGCATGTGGTCCCTGAGAACGGCTTCGAGCCGCGGGCTGCCTGGGTGCTGAGACTCGGGCTCGCCCTGCGGGGCCGGATCGCCGGGTTGGTCCTGCTCGCCGGGCTCGCTTTGTTCGCGCTGCTGCCCGCCTTGCTGGTCCGGCTGTTCCGACCTGAGCTCAGACAAGTGCTCCAGCAACGCCTCTTCCGGATGCCCGGGGTGGGCGGCAATGTGCTGGCGAAGTTGCTCACGCACAGCGTCCGTCGCCTGCGAAGAGTCCGACAAGACTTCATCGATGATTTCCAGGACCTGGCGGCGCAGCCCACTCAGCTGCTTGAGCGGCCGCTCGACAGTCTTCCCGCTGGCCCGCAACCCGGCGTCGGTCAATGCAAAATGAGACGGTTTTCGCGGCGACATGAAATCATTCCTTTGCCTTTAGCTCCCCCCCGAGCCCGGGACCTGCAAACAAGGGGAATACTACAGGCGAACAATCCAGCAGGCGTGCATTGGAATGAAATCTCAATTGGAAGGAAAGGCGCTCCCGATCCTCCCAGCTCCACGTGGGTAGAATCGAGGCCTGAACACTGCCGGAACGCATCAGACGGAGAAACAATGTCAGCATGGCTCGAAGTCGGCCCTAACAACTACGTGTTGGAGACCGAAGGGTGCCTGCTCAACACGGGCCTCGTTGTAGGAACCGAACGAGCCATGGTGATCGACACCGGTTGCGGCCCCCGCCAGGGCAAGCAGATCCTCGCCGCCGTCCGCGAAAAGACCCAGCTGCCGCTCGTCGTCGTGAACACCCACGCCCACTACGACCACTACTTCGGCAACGCCGTTTTTGCCGACGACGGCGTCACGGAGTTTTGGGGGCACGTCAACTGTGCGGCGACAATCGACGACGACGGCGACCACCAGCGCCGCTTCGTCGCCGCCACGGAACCTGAGATGGCCGCGGGCCAGGGCGACGCCGTCGAGATCGTCATTCCCAACGCGATCGTCAAGGACCAGCCTGTGCTGGTTGACCTCGGCGGCCTCACCGCGACGCTGTTCTACCTCGGCCGTGGCCACACCGACGGCGACCTCCTGGTCGGCACGCCCAGCACCCTTTACGCCGGTGACCTCGTGGAACAAGGTGCGCATCCCTCGTTCGAGGACTCCTACCCGGAGGATTGGGCCGACGCACTGCGGCACATCTCCGCTTTGCGCCACCGCTACGAGTTCCTCATCCCCGGCCACGGCAAGCCGTGCAGCGACCAGTTCGTGAAGACCATGGCCAACACCATGTCCACAGCGGTCCGGCAGGCCAGGCAGTCGATCCGGGACACGCCGTCGGACGCTACCAAAGCGATCCCGGTGCTTCCCTACGGACCCGAGCAATCACGCTGGTTCATCAAGCGGCTCCAGGAGACGCAGGCGCAGCACTAAGCGGTGTGCTTGAAGGCGTGACCGGCCTCGCGGGCTGCGTAATAGATGATCACGGCTCCCGCCAGGGGATCGGCCCACCACCAGCCGAACAGGGCATTCAGCGCTAGCCCGGCCAGCACCGCGCCGGCCAGGTAGGCGTCCACGAGGGTCACTTTTCCTTCCGCGCTGAGCACCGGATTGCCCATGCGGTGCCCCGTGCGGATTTTGCCCCACGCCAGGGCGAGCATGACTACGAAGGTCAGGGCCGTCCAGGCGATCCCCGGAACTGAGGTGGCCGGGCGGACTCCCGTGGCAAACACGACGGCCACCTGGATGAGCAAGTAGGCGCCGAGCACTGCGAAGGCTATCCCGATCAGTCGCATCGCGGGGGCTTCGCGCTCCTTGTGGGAACCTTTGAGCTGCCACACCACCACGATCGAAGCGAAGATCTCGATCAGGGAATCCAGGCCGAATCCCGCCAGTGCCGGGGAACCGGCCTGGATGGCGGCGGCTGCCAGGACGCCGAGGCCCACCACGTTCCAGCCCAGGGTCGCGTATTCCAGCCGCAATCCGCGGCGCAACAAGATCACGCGGTCCTTGGTTCTTTGCTGAGGCAGGGGAGTGGTCATCAGTGCGTTCCGGTTTCGTGGACGGCGTGGCCGGCGGGTTCGAGCTGGAAGGTGGAGTGTTCGACGTCGAAATGCCCGGTGAGGCAGCTTTGCAGTTCATCAAGGATGAGCGGGGCATGTCCGTCGTGGAAGCAGCTCTCGTCCAGGACAACGTGCGCGGAGAGAGCAGGCAGGTCCGAGGTCACTGTCCAGACGTGCAGATCGTGGACATCGTGCACATGCCCGGTTTCGAGCAGGTGTTTCCTGACCTGGTCCAGGTCCACGCCTTCGGGTGCGCCTTCCAGGAGGATCCTCCCGGAGTCCCGCAGCAACCCCCACGCGGCGTGCAGCATCAGGGCCACCACGATGAGGGAAGCGATCGCGTCTGCACGGGTAAAACCGGTGGTCAGGACGACGAGCCCGGCGATCGCCGTCGCAATGAATCCGTAGAGGTCGGTCAGGAGGTGCTGGAAGGATCCTTCCACGTTCAGGCGGGACCGGTTGGCTTTGGCCAGCACCCACACCGCCACGAGGTTCACGATCACCCCGAAGATCGCGACGACCAGGACCGGACCGCCCTCGACCGGTGGCGGATCGACGAGGCGGTGGGTGGCCTCCACGGCCACGAGGGCGCTGATGACCAGCAAAGTGATTCCGTTGGCCGCGGCGGAGAGGATCTCCGCGCGCTTGAACCCGAACGTCCAGATTCCCCGCGCCGGACGGGCCGCGAGGCTGATCGCCCACAGCGAGGCGGCGATCGCCCCGGCGTCGGTAAGCATGTGCCCGGCGTCCGAGAGCAGCGCCAAGGACCCGGAAACGACCGCGACAATCACCTCGACGACCATGAACCCGACAATCAACGCCAACGCGATCACCAGATAGCGCCGGTCCGCGTCCGCCGCTATCGCGTGGCTGTGGCCGTGGTGCTTGGCTGTGTGGCCTGGGGAGTCGTGGGTGTGGTTGGTGCTCATTGGGCACTGTCCTTCTTGGAACGAGCCGTGCGCTCGGGGTGAACGGCGACGGTGTGGCCGGTGTGGGTCAGGCCCAAGTCCAGCAGCATCCGGACGTGGGCATCGTCCAGCCGGTAATAAGCCATCCGGCCGCGCCTCGAAACGGAAACCACCCGGTGGGCGCGCAACAGCCGCAACGCATGGCTGACCGCGCTCTCGCTCATCGCCGTCGTCGCCGCGAGGTCGCACACGCACAGTTCCCCGCCTTCCAGCAGGGACGTCAACAGACGCAAGCGTCCCGGATCGCCCAATAGCGAGAACACATCAGCAAGCTCGGCAATGTCATGATCCGAGGGCAGGGACGCACGGACGAGTTCGACCTTGTCCGGGTCGACAAGTTTCACGCCGCATTCATCGACGGCTTCACGGGCAGCCACGGGACCTCCAACGTATGAACAAGTATTCAGATGTCAGTATAGGCGAAGGGGCCACAAATCCCGGCCAGAGGCTGCCGTCTGGGAACTTCGTAGGAGTTATCCCGTTTGTTGCCCGAGCGAAACAATTGCGGCGTACTGTTCCCGGTATGGGGAACAAGATGATTGGGCTGTCGGCTCGCGAATCGAAGCGGGAAATTCGGAAGCAGCGCCTTCACGTGCTCGCGTACGTGGGGCTGGGAATCCTCGCTCTGGCGACCGTGGTGGTCGTCGTCATCGCCCTGCGGCGCTGGGGACCATAACGCCAATCCGCCACGGCCGTGTCCCGATTTGCGGTCACCCGGCCGAGGGGTGCGTTCGACCAGGCCCGCAGTCACCATTTGCTGCACCAGGTTGCTGACCGTGTTGGTGGCGAGCCCTTCCCCATGCCCCCGGACTCGATGATCCGGTAAAACTCCATCACGAATTGGCAGTAGATGCCCGCAGGGAGCGGGCTGCCAGTTCGCGCGTAAGTTCAGGTTCAGGAACTCGGCGCGGTGGGGGATGGAGTGGAGATCTGGGCTGGGGTCAATTTTGCCCAGGGGGAGTCCGGGGCGCCCTGGACTGCGGCTTCCGGGCTGTCGCCTTGAGTCCACCACTTGGCCTCGAACGCGGATCCTTCAAAGAGAATGCGGTCGCCCTTGTGATAAACGGTTTCCGGCACCCAGGCCGGGAAGGTTCCCGCAGGCACCGTTGCTTTGGGGCTGGGCCTGTCTCCCGGGAGCACCGGACCCACGAGTTTCCACGGGGTGGCACCGCCCTGCAGGACCGGGTTGTCCGGGACATCGGCGCGGGTCCACCACTTTGCCTCATAGACGCTGCCGTGCCACACCACCCTGTCCGCAGCGGCGTAGGCGGCATAGGCGCTCCACACCGGATACGGGCTTGTTGCCGGATCATCGGTGATGGAAGCCGTGGCACCGCTCGAAGGAGTAGCCGTGGACGATGGAACTGCAGTGGACGTAGGCAGCGCCACGTCATTGGCAAGGGTGGCCGAAAACAGTTGGGAGCCTTGGACGACTCCGCTGCAGCTGTCCGAGACCTTGCTCAAGTCGGGGTAGTTGGGGCTGCACGTCCTGTCCCTGTTCATGGACCACATCGACAACCTGCCGAGGCCCTTGTCCTTGACGAAGCTGTTCATGGTGGCGGCGTCATTGAGGGTGAAAATTTCGCCGGCGATGTCGTTCTGCCCGACCATGACGGTCAAGCCGAGCTTACGCCACAGGGTTTCGCTGCCGAAGTCAGTTCCGGCGTCGCGGTAAAGGGCGGCAAGCTGTCCGTGGGCAGCATCCGCGGCTGATTCAGCGGCGCGGGACATGCTCCAGGCCGCAGGTTTGCTGGCGCCGAAGTCCATCGTCATGATGTTCACGCCCTCGAGTTCCACCCCGCCAGCGAGGGTATGAGCCACGATCCCCTGGCCTTGGCTCGTGAGGCCGTTCGGGTCGGCCGCGAGGGTAAGCCATACGGCGAGGGGCTTGCCGCTGGACGTGCGTTCCTTCTGAAGGGCGGCAATGGCTTGCGCCCGTCGGTCGGCGGCGGCCGTGTCACCCAAGGCGACGCCTTCGACGTCGAGATCTATCGTCGCGACGTCGTAGCGGTCAACAATCTGCCGGTAGGCGTCGGTCAGGGCTTTCGTGTCTTTGCAGGAAACCGCGAGTTCGCTGTTGTTCATTCCGCCGAAGGAAACCGCTGTGGCCCCTCCAAGCTGGCGGAGCCGGGCGATCCTCCGGTCCAGGTCGAGATCGGAGGCTGCCTGGTCCGGGCTGTACGCCGCACCCCAGGACGGGGCGCAGTCCCGCTTGGGATCGGCGACGACGAAGGACAGCACCACGGCTTTCGCGCTGGGTACCGCCGGGTCCTCGAAGGCGAACCGCGGCGTCGCCGTCACGTCCACGTAGCCGGAGAACACCGAAGGCATGGAGGCCGCGGCACTGACATCCTGAACGTTGCGGAGGCCGAGGTAGCCCGCCGTGACCGCCGCGATCACGATGACGCAAAGGATGCCCAGCCGCAGGACGGACAGCCGGCGGCCGGGAAAGCGCTTCGACACAGAAATACCCCCAGAGGATTCGAATAGGACGTCGCGGATGTCCGGGAAAGACCTCACTCGAGTGGCAGCTCCGCAGCTTGGCGTAGCATTTCCACGAGTCTTATCCCAACTCCACGTCGTTCGCCTATCATAGGGGCGCACTGTAGTGCGGGCCGTCACATTACGCCTGCATTGTGCCGCGTGCCCACTGGGGGCACACGGACCGCGAATGGGGATTCATGTCGGATCAGATCGTGCTGCTTCGGCCCGATGAGCAGGGAACGGCGGACGGGCATTCCGCAAAAGTCCGAAAGCGTCAATGGGGCGCAGAAAAACGATCTGAACCGCTCTCGATCGTCCATCCGGCACCATCGCGGCGGAAGATAGTCCTCGGCCGGATCGGCGTCCTCACCACCATCCTTGCCTGGCTCGGCTACGTGGTCACGACCGTGCTCAAACAGTTGGTGGACAACCCAGGCGCCGGCTTCCGCTTCGGCGCCGAAACCTTCTCCTACTTGGTGGTGGTGTCCTTCCTGACGTTCTCGGCGTTGATGTACCTCACCGCCCGCCAAGGCGCCCTGACACGCTTTCGCGCCCACCGCCGCGTACCCCGTGGGGAACTGGACCGGCACTTCTTCGACTACTCCGACGGCATCACCGTGCTGATCCCGTCCTACGCAGAAGAACCGGAAGTAGTCCGCGGCACCATGTGGTCCGCGGTCCTGCAGGAATTCCCGGACCTGAGCGTCGTGCTGCTGCTCGACGACCCGCCCTTCCCGGAAGACCCCGAGGTGCTGGGGCGCCTGGAAGCCACCCGCGCGCTCGCCGGTCAGATCACGGAAACCCTCAAGGAACCAGCGGCGAGGGTCAACGACGCCTACGCGAGGTACCGCCGTCGTCGTGATCAAGAACCCGGCCTGGAAGCGGGGCCAGACGCCAGCACCGAAGTGGAGCGGCTCATCGCCGAATACCAGTACGCTGCCGAGTGGCTCGAAGCAATGGCCGAGACCGAGTCCGTCGAGGACCACGTGGATGAATTCTTCGTGGACCTGGTCCTCATGGGCCTTGCCCGGGAACTACGACTGGTGATTCTGGCCCTTACCTCCGCCAGGGCACAGCAGGCCTCGCCCAGCCCGGAACGCATCGCCGAACTCTACGCACGGCTCACCTGGATCTTCAACGCGAGGGTGTCGACGTTCGAGCGGAAGCGCTTCGCCAGCCTCTCCCACGAGGCCAACAAGGCCATGAACCTGAACGCCTACCTCTCGCTTATGGGCGGGACCTGGCATCCGGAACACACGGCCGACGGTACCGTCCTGCGGCCCGGGGGAATGGACGACGGCGATGCGCTCTCGATCCCCGACACCACGTACGTCCTGACCCTGGACGCGGACTCGATGCTCCTGCGCGACTACTGCCTCCGCCTGGTCCACCTCCTCGAATCCCCGGGCAACGAGCAGGTGGCCGTGACCCAGACGCCCTATTCCTCCTTCCGGGGAGCGCCTACCCGTATCGAACGCATCGCCGGCGCCACCACAGATATCCAGCACATCCAGCACCAGGGGATGACCCAATACGGCGCCACGTTCTGGGTGGGAGCGAACGCCGTGATCCGCAAACGCGCGCTGGAAGACATCGTCGAGATCTCCACGGTGGGTGGCTTTGAAGTCAGGACCTACATCCAGGACCGCACCGTCATCGAGGACACCGAGTCCAGCGTGGACCTCGGCAAGCACGGCTGGACCCTGGTGAACTACCCCGAGAGGCTCAGCTACAGCGCCACCCCGCCCGACTTCGGATCGCTCGTGGTGCAAAGGCGGCGCTGGGCCAACGGTGGCCTGTTGATCCTGCCGAAACTCTGGGAGCAGATCCGCAAGCGCCGAGGCCAAGCCAGGCCGGTCCTCTTCCGCGAAATCCTCCTGCGGGTCAACTACATGGCCTCGATCACCTGGGCGAGCTTCGGGCTGCTGTTCCTCCTCGCGTACCCCTACGACAGCCGCCTCCTCAGCCCCTTGGTCTTCCTTGCCGCGTTGCCCTATTTCCTGGCCATGGGGAGCGACCTGCGCGACTGCGGGCACCGGTTCAGCGACATCTTCCGGATCTATGGCTTCAACCTGGTTCTCCTGCCGGTCAATCTCGCCGGCGTCCTGAAGTCCCTCCAGCAGGCCCTCACGGGGGACAAGATCCCGTTCGTCCGCACCCCTAAGGTCAAGGACCGCACCGCGGCTCCGGCCCTCTACGTCCTGGCCCCCTACTTGATCGTCGCGTTCTCCTTGTTGACGGTTCGGCGCAACTGGGAACTGGGAAACTGGGGCAACGCGGCATTCGCTGCCTTCAACGCCGTCATGGCCGCCGGCGCGATCCGGGCCTACATCGGGCTGGCCAACTCCGGAGTGGACATGTACCTTGGCGTGTTGAACTGGCTGTACGTCGCGCCCAAGAAGCCGAAAGCGCTGCCGCCGGCCATCATTCCCAAAACCCCGGAACAGGTCGACTGGGAGTCGCTGCTCTACCACGGAGACCGCCGCCTGAACCGCGACCTCCGCGGCAAGAACGACCGCCGGAAACGGGCTGGATCGGTGTAGGGCTACGCTGGCATAGGACGCCGGTTTCCGGCTCCAACGCATCGGAAGGGGCACAATGAATCCACTTGCAGTGGTATTGGGATCCACCGGCTATATCGGCGGACGGCTCGTCCCGCGCCTGCTTGACGCCGGTTACGACGTCCGCGTCCTGGTGCGGCACGCGAACAAGCTCAAGGATGTCCCCTGGGCAGCCCGCGTGGACGTGATGATCGGCGATCTGGAGGACGTGGACTCCCTCCGGCAGGCCTTTGCCGGGGCCGGCGCCATCTACTACCTGGTGCACTCGATGGGCCCATCGGGCCAGCGGTCCTTTGAGGAAACCGAAAGGCTCTGCGCTAGCAACGTTGCGCGGGCAGCGGCCGACGCCGGTGCCGGACGGATCATCTACCTGGGCGGGCTGCACCCGGAAGGAACGCTCAGCCGGCACCTCCGATCCCGCAAGGAAGTGGGCGACATTTTCCTCGCGGAACCGCAGGTGCCCGCGATAGTGCTTCAGGCCGGCGTCGTGATCGGTTCCGGTTCGGCGTCCTTCGAAATGATCCGGCAACTGACCGAAGTGCTGCCCCTTATGGTGGCTCCCCGATGGGTGCGGAACAAAGTCCAGCCGATCGCGATCCGCGACGTGCTGTACTACCTGGTCGCAGCCGCCGGACTCCCGGCCTCACTCAACCGCAGCTTCGACCTCGGCGGCCCGGACGTCCTCCGCTACGACGAGATGATGAACGGCTACGCCGCGGAAGCCGGCCTGCGGCGCCGGCCGGTGATTGCACTGCCCGTCCTGACCCCATGGTTGGCATCCCAGTGGGTCAACCTCGTCACCCCCATACCCCGCTCCCTGGCCGTGCCGCTGATCGGATCCCTGCAGCAGAACTGCGTGGTCGGAGAACAGGACATCCACCAATACATCGAGCCGCCCGACGCCGGGCTGCTTGGATACCGGGAATCGCTTCGCCTGGCGTTGGCGCGCGAGTCGGACGGAGAAGTCGAAACCAGCTGGCAGAACTCCTCCGTTCGCGGCGCTCCGAGCGATCCGCTTCCCAGCGACCCGCAATGGGCCGGCCACCTGGTGTACCAGGACAACCAACAGCAACTTACGACGGCCACCCCCCAGCAACTGTGGCAAGTCATCGAAGGCATCGGCGGCGACAACGGCTGGTACTCGTTTCCCTTGGCCTGGTCCGTGCGCGGCTGGATGGACAAGATCGCCGGAGGAGTCGGGCTCCGACGCGGCCGGCTCAATCCCACCCGGCTGAACACGGGTGACGCACTGGACTTCTGGCGCGTGGAACAGATCGACCGCGGCTCCCTCTTGCGTCTCCGCGCGGAAATGAAGGTGCCCGGGCGAGCTTGGCTGGAAATGCGCGCCGAAGAAGCCGACGGCGGAGCTCTCTACCGTCAGAGGGCAGTCTTCTTCCCCAAGGGCCTGGGCGGACGGTTGTACTGGCTGGCAGTCCTGCCCTTCCACGGTGTCATCTTCAAGGGAATGGCCAACCGCATCACGGCAGCGGCGGCCGCGATCGCTGACGACGGTCCGGCCTAGCGTTACACGGCCTTGCGTTAAATGGTCTTGCATTAAACATTGACGAATGTAAATATTTACGTGTGTCTATGTCATTGGAGTTGACGCCCGTCCAGACGGTGGCGTGCTGTTCGCCGCTGTCCAGGGAACCCTTGTCGGAATCCGAAGCCGAAGGAATCGTGCCGCTGCTGAAAGCGCTGGGTGATCCGGTGCGCCTGCGGCTGATGTCCCTCGTGGCGTCCCACGAGGGCGGCGAAGCCTGCGTGTGCGATCTGAACGACGCCTTCGAGCTGTCGCAGCCGACCATCAGCCACCACCTGAAGGTCCTCCACGAAGCGGGCCTCCTGGAACGCGAAAAGCGCGGTGTCTGGGTCTACTACCGAGCCCGTACCGATGCCCTGTCCGGCCTGGCGGCCTTGATCGGGGGACAGGCCAAGTGAGTGTGCTGGTTCGGCGGGCCGTGGCCGAGTTCGCCGGCACCGCCTTCCTGGTCATGGCCGTCGTGGGCTCCGGCGTCATGGCTTCGCGACTGTCGCCGAACGACGTCGGACTGCAGCTCCTGCAGAACAGCGTCGCCACCGGTGCCGCGCTCGTGGCGTTGATCCTGGCCCTGCAGCCGGTCTCGGCATCATTCAATCCTGTGGTCACTTTGGTGGAACGCGCCCTGGGGATCCTGGACACGCCCACCGCGCTGGCACTGGTCGCTGCCCAGTTCGCCGGCGGCCTGGCGGGGACCGTGCTCGCCAACCTGATGTTCGGCCTCGACGCCGTGACGCTCTCCACGCATGAACGGGCCGGGGGAGGGCTGTGGCTCGGCGAAGTCATCGCCACGGCCGGATTGCTGCTGGTCATTTTCGGCACCATCCGCTCCGGGCGGCCTGACAGGGTTGCCTTCGCTGTCGGCGGCTACATCACGGCCGCCTATTGGTTCACCAGTTCCACCAGCTTCGCCAACCCCGCTGTCACCGTGGCCCGGATGATCACCGACACGTTCGCCGGCATCGCCCCGAGCTCCGCGCCGGCGTTCATCCTCGCCCAGCTGGTGGGCGGCGCCGTCGGGCTTTTCCTTGTCCGTGCCGTTTATCCGAGTGTTGCCTCGTTGCCTTTGCTCGCGCCTGTGCCCACGCCCGCTTCCGCGCCAGCCTCCGCATCCGATCGAAAGGTCCTCTCATGACCGTCAAGAAGCCCTCCGTCCTCTTCGTCTGTGTCCATAACGCCGGCCGTTCCCAGATGGCCGCGGCCTTCCTCACCACCCTGGGCGAGGGCCGGATCGAGGTCCGTTCCGCAGGTTCCCAGCCCGCGGACAAGGTCAACCGGGCCGCCGTCGAAGCCATGGCCGAACTTGGCATCGACATGTCTGCCGAGATCCCCAAGATCCTCACCACCGAGGCGGTGAAGGAATCCGACGTCGTCATCACCATGGGCTGCGGCGACGAATGCCCCTATTTCCCGGGCAAGCGCTACGAGGATTGGGTCCTCGAAGACCCGGCCGGCCAGGGCATCGAAGCCGTCCGCCCGATCCGCGACGAGATCAAGTCCCGCATCGAGGGCCTGATCGAGTCCCTCAGCACTGCCACGTAACGACACGCAGCGAGGCCACGGATCAAACAGAGGACAGGATTGGATTCAATGAAGAAACTACCCATCGCTGTGATCGGCGCCGGACCTGTCGGCCTGGCCGCCGTCGCGCACTTGCTTGAACGCGGCCTGGAACCTGTCATCTTCGAAGCAGGCCCGACGGCGGGCGCCGCTATCGACCAATGGCGGCACATCCGCCTGTTCTCACCATGGCGGTTCAACCTCGACGCCGCAGCCGTCCGCCTGCTCGAACCGTCCGGCTGGGAAGCACCCCGCCTCACGGCACTCCCGTACGGCGGGGAACTGATCGACGACTACCTCGCGCCTTTGGCCGCCCTTCCGGCCATCAGCTCCCGGCTCCAGACAGGCGCGCGCGTCAGAGCGGTCACCCGTGCCGGCCTCGACAAAACCCACGCCCGGGACCGCGACACCACGCCGTTCGTGGTGCGGGTCGAACACGAGGACGGCGAAATCCGAGACCATACCGTGGCAGCCGTCATCGACGCCTCGGGGACTTGGTCCACCCGAAACCCGCTCGGCACCTCGGGCCTGGCGGCCATCGGCGAGAACACCGCCGCAGGCCGGATCTCTGCGCCCCTGCCGGATGTCATGGGCCGGGACCGTTCATCCTTCGCGGGCCGCCGGGTCCTCGTGGTCGGGGCAGGGCACTCCGCGGCGAACACCCTGATCAGCCTCGCCGACCTCGCCAAGGACGAACCCGGAACCACGATCCTGTGGGCCGTCCGGGGCGCGTCGGCGGAGAAGGTCTACGGCGGAGGGGACGCCGATGGGCTGCCCGCGCGCGGGCAGCTCGGATCCCGGCTCCGCCGCCTGGTCGAGGCCGGAAAAGTCGAACTGCACACCGGATTCGGTATCTCTTCGCTCAAGACCTTGGAGACCCATGTGAGCGTCGAAGCCGTCGACGGACGCACCTTGGACGCCGACGTCGTGGTTCCCTGCACCGGTTTCCGGCCAGACTTGGACATCCTGCGCGAAGTCCGCCTCAACCTGGACCCAGCGGTCGAGGCACCTGTCGAGCTCGGCCCGCTGATCGACCCCGAATTCCACTCCTGCGGCACCGTGCCCCCGCACGGCGCCCGTGTTCTGGCGCACCCGGAGAAGGACCTCTACATCGTGGGCATGAAGTCCTACGGCCGCGCCCCGACGTTCCTGCTGGCCACCGGCTACGAACAAGTCCGCTCGGTGGCCGCGTCCCTTGCAGGCGACCAGACCGCCGCCGACACGGTCCACTTGGAGCTGCCCGAAACAGGCGTCTGCTCCACGGACGCCGGCACAAGTTGCGATGTCCCCGCCCCGGACACCCTCGCACCCGTGGAAACCGGCACGGGCCCAAAAGCAGACTCAAAACCGGGGTCCGAACTGCGCGGCATGGCCCATATGTCAGGTTTGAGGCCGTAGCCACCTAGAATTGCTGGTTGAAGCAATCTAAACGAGAGCCGCGGCGCACAACGCTGCGAGTCCTAGGGGACAAGACCATGCCGGATTCTGTGGACAACGAAGCCAGCGCCGCTGCATCAAACGAAGGGCAGCCCGAACTTCGTCGACGCCGCGATCGCCGCCGCGAAGAGGGTGACCCCTGGACAGGAACCATGCCGATCATTACGCCGAACGATTCCGACGCACCTGCATCCACTCCTGCCCCGCTCCAAAGCAGATCCTGGGCTGAAGCGGCAGCGGCCGCCGACGCGTCCGCCGGGGCCGTAACAGACTCGACCAGCGCTGACGCAAGCCCCGCGGAACCACGCCGCGCGATCCCGACGGCGGCAGCACCGGCGTCGGGCGCTGTTTCCCCGGCTTCCGCACGGGCCGGACGCGCCGCCGCTGCCAATGCTCCGATTTCCGACTTCATCTCTTCGCCGGGTTCCTTCGTGCGGGAACAGAAGCCGCGACCGGTCGGTGGCTTCCGCGGGATGCTCTACAAGCTGACGGGCGGCGCCTGGAATCTCGGGCCCAGCGCCAAGCAGCGCGAGGAAGACGAACTGGCGCGGCGCATTTCCCGCCAGCTCCAAGGCAGCTACAACACGGCCGTCCTGAGCCTCAAGGGCGGCATCGGCAAGACCTCCACCACCGTGGGCGTGGGCCTCACTTTGGCGGAATTCCGCGGCGACCCGCCCTGCGCCATCGACGCCAACCCCGATTCGGGCGACCTTGTCGAGCGTGCCCTGGGCGAGGGTATCTACCAAAAGGCCACGCCGCGCACCATCACGGACTTGCTCAAGAACGTCGACAATGTCGATTCACTCACGGCGCTGGCCCGGTACATGCACCACGCCGGCCGGCTGCACCTGATCGCCGGCGAACAGGACCCGGAAGTTTCGGACTCATTGACCGCCGAAGAATACCTGCGGATTCGCGAGCTGATCTCCGGCTACTACTCCATTGCGCTGACTGACTGCGGCACCGGCGTCACGCACAATGCGATGAGCGGGATCCTGCAATCGGCCGACAACCTCATCATCGCCGCGGGCTATGCCGTGAGCGGTGCCAAGCGTGCCCGCAGCACCCTTCAGTGGCTTGCGAGCCACGGCTATGAAGAACTCGCCCGCAACGCGATCGTGGTGATCACGGACAAGGACGAGGTGTCGTCCCGCGTGGACAAGGATGCCATCGAGGAACACCTCTCCGGGATCTGCCGCCAGCTGATTGCCGTGCCGCACGACAGGGGAGTGGCCGACGGTGACCTGGTCACTCTGGACGTCCTGCGCCCCGACACCCGACGCGCGTACAAAGAGATCGCGGCCGCGATCGTGGACGGGTACGTGTAGCGCCTTCCCTTTTCGGCGGCCCCGCCCAACTAGCTCGCATTAGATGTCGTTTAGAAGGCTCAAAACGACATCTACTGCGAGTCAGTTGGGTGGGGCTACTTAGTTATTGCCTGGCGTGACGCTGGCGACACTCTATTTGCTACTTGGTTTTGCGCGGGTAGGTGGATGCTTTTACTCGAATACTACGTGGATTGCAAATTGTCGGTTCTGCCCGGATTTCCCTAGAGTTGCACCTGGACGTCGTTCGCTTTTGCGTGGCATCCTCGCCATGACCGGGAACTGGGCCCGGGCATGGTGCACCACATCCCGTGCCTTCATGACACCCCGCTGCGCCCGTTTCTGAACCCGAGGCCAGCACCCAGGAGCCTCCTTTGATTCCCAAAAAACTCATGCTCGTGTTCGCTGCCGCGCTTCTCCTCGGACTGACGGGTGCCACCGGCACTCACCCCTCCGCCGACACAGCGCCCGACGCCGCCCCCGCACCGATCGCGAACGCTGCACCCGCCGCTGAGGTAGCGCCGCTCGCCGCGCCGACTCCAGCACCTCCCGCCGTTCCGCAGCCCGCCGCCGCGCCGGCGCCCGCCGTCGTCGTGCCCCAAGCTGGTTCCGTGAAGGTGCTCGACACCACCGCAGCCATCACCGACCCCGACTGGTTCCGGCAGGCCTACGCCGAGGGCTTCCGGCTGTACGTCATGCACTCGACCGCCTGGGGCACGTGCACCCCGTGGCAACAGACCCAGGCCCAGTTGAAGATGGCGCTCGACGCCGGACTCAAGATCGCGGTCTACACGCGTGACGCGTCGTGCTGGGAAAACGGGATCAAGGCCGCCGGCCCGTACGTGTCCCAATTGCAGTTCTTCGCCCTGGACATCGAACCCGGCGGATCCCTGGTGACGAGGGCCATGGTGGATGGTGTGCGGAGCCTGGGTGTGCGGCCTGTGATTTACAGCGGCAGCGGCATGTGGCCCGGGCTGATGGGCAACAGCACCGCATTCTCGGATGTGCCCCTCTGGGATACCGACACGAGCAACCTCAACTACGCCCGCTGGACCGCGGACTACCTGGCACCGGCGCCGGTGCAGTACGGCGGCTGGAACACGGCAAGCACCATGCGCGTCGGGATCCAGCAGAAGTTCGAACACACCCTGAACGGCATCAACGTGGACCTGAACTCGTTCAACGTGAGCTTCCTGAAGTAGGCGCTGCGCTAAATTCCTGACGCTGACGGAATTCCGTGGGCGCAGGGACAAAACGGGGTCGTCAGGTACGGGACTCGTCGGGATGATGTCCCGGGACTTGTCCACATGGAGGAATCCGGTGCTGTCGCGGGCCGCGATCCACGTGGCAGCTTCTTAGTCATGAACCGATTGCCCCGCCTGATCCTTAGCCGAGATCACCTTTTTCTCGGAACGACCCTCAAGGAACTCGCCCGGAGTGCAAAAACGGGTGCCCTGCACCGCGTCCGCCAAGGTGCGTACGTTGACGGCGCTGCGTGGGCGGCGCTGAAACCGTGGGAACAATACCGTGTCCGGATCAGCGCTGCGGCCGAAACTTCCAGTGCCCGGACCATATTCGCGAGGCACTCGGCGGCGTCTGTTTGGGGGATTCCCACCATAGGCCTGCATCATCCGGTGCAGGCCCTGACCCTCCAGAACGATGGCGGCCGCTCGCGCGCCGGGATAACCCGCCATTATGCGGACCCCGCTGGTCTCAAGGTATATCGCTGCGAGGGACTCCTGGTGACTGACAGGGTGCGCACCGTACTGGACCTGGCGGCTTTTACTCCGTTCGTCGAAGCCATCGCTCCCCTCGATCATGTGCTCAAAGCCGACCGCAAACGGGGATTGCCCGCCATCACGAAAGAGACCCTTCTGGAGCGAGCGGATGCAATTTACACGGCGGCGGCCATCCGGAGAATCCAAGCGGCGGTCGATTTCGCGGATTCCTTGTCCGGATCTGCGGGGGAATCCTATAGCCGGGCGTTGATGCATGTCGCCGGATTCGAGGCCCCGGTTCTTCAACGTGAATTCCGCGACGAAGAGGGCCTCGTGGGCTATTCGGACTTCTATTGGAGGGGTGTGCGGGTGGCCGGGGAGTTCGATGGCATCGACAAGTACCTGAAACCGGAATTCCTCAAGGGACGGACTGCCGCTCAGGCCGTTGTCGAGGAGAAACTGCGCGAGGACCGGATCCGCGCCACCGGGGCCGGCGTCGTTCGTTGGGTGTGGGCAGAACTCACGGCGCCTGGCGTGTTCGAACGGAAGCTGGCGGCGGGAGGCGTGCCCCGGCGCCGTCCGCGAGGAGCCCTATGACGCGCGGAATGCCTGACGCAGCCGGAAATCCCTGCGCGAGAGATATTTGGCGCGTCGGAAAGGAGGCGGCGTCCTAGGATGAAAGGGATGACGACCACCAGCACCCTTCAACCCTTCAATCTCCGCAGCATTGCGTTGCCCGCCTTTGGGCCCGCGTTGCTGTTCTGTATCGGCGAAGGCGCGGTGCTTCCGGTGGTGGCGTTGTCCGCCCGAGACCTTGGCGCCTCAGTGGCCGTGTCCGCGCTGGTGGTCACGTTGATCGGTTTGGGGTCGTGGTTCTTCAACCTGCCCGCATCGCTCATCACTATCAAGTTCGGCGAGCGATGGGCCATCGTTGCCGCAGGCGCCGCCGGAGCATTTGCCCTGTTGGCCGCCGGATTCGCGCCGCTCCTTGCGCACAACGGCATTTGGCTGCTCGCCGTGGCGATGACCGTCGTCGGGATGTCCACGAGCGTCTTCAACCTTGCCCGCCAGAAGTACCTCACCGAAGCGGTCCCGGTCATCTACCGCGCACGCGCACTCTCGACCCTGGGCGGCGTCACCCGGATCGGCGTGTTCATCGGCCCGTTCGTCGGTGCGGCCGTCATGCAGTTCGCCGGGATCAGCGGTGCGTATTGGGTTGGCGTGGCGGGCATGGCAGCCGCCGCGGTGCTGTCCCTCACCATCCCGGACCTCGTGTTGCCGGACGACGTCGACGGCGGGCCCAAGGGTCCCGAGCCCACCCTCCGCGGCGTCGCGGTTTCCCACGCGGGCGTGTTCCTCACGGTCGGGACCGGAATCCTGCTGCTCAGCGCGCTGCGCGCCTCACGCCAAGTGGTCATCCCGTTGTGGGCGGAACACCTGGGATTGGACGCAACGCATGCATCGCTGATCTACGGGCTGTCCGGCGCGATCGACATGTTGGTGTTCTATCCGGCCGGCAAGCTCATGGACCGCAAGGGGCGCATGTGGGTCGCCGTGCCCTCCACCCTCATCATGGGCGCTGCGTTGTTCCTGATGCCGTCGTCCGCCGATTTCGTGGGGCTGCTGCTGGCCTCGCTCCTGATCGGCTTCGGGAACGGCATCAGCTCGGGACTCATCATGACGCTCGGAGCCGATTTTTCCCCGGACAAGGGCCGCGGGCAATTCCTCGGCTTGTGGCGGTTCATTTCCGACGCCGGTGCCACCGGCGGACCCGTGTTGCTCTCCGCCCTCACTGCCGCAGTGTCCCTCGCCGCGGGCGTCTGGGCCACCGGCGTCCTGGGCGTGGCCGCGGCCGCGGTGTTCGCCGTCGCGCTCCCGAAGCTCAAGCACCGCAGGAACTACTAGGGCCCAACTGACTCGCAGTAGATGCCGTTTTGAGGGCTGAAAACGACACCTACTGCGAGTTAGTTGGGTAGGGAGCTCCCAGACTCCGGTCAGGTGCCTCCGGTATGGTGAATTGGATGTTCTCAGTCATCTCGCCTCCGCATCGTGCCCCCACTGCGAATCCGACCGCTGGGAATCCCGATACAGACAGCGCACCCCCGCTTGGTTCCGGGCCGGAGAATCGCCTGCCGACGAGCGCTCCGAAGCAGTCCCGGCCTGATCTCGCGACGCTGACCGCACTGCGTTTCGTGGCCGCGCTGTGGGTGGTGTTCTTCCATCTTCAAGCCATGCAGCAGACTTTCCTCGCCCCCGTCTATGAGTTGTTCCGCCCGATCATTGCCAACGGCGACCTGGGCGTGGATGTGTTCTTTGTGCTCAGCGGCTTCATCATCACCTACACATACCTTGACCGGCTGGGCCCACGGTTCCGCTGGCGGGCTGCAGCGGACTTCGTCTGGGCCCGGTTCGCCCGGATGTGGCCCGCGTTCGCACTGGTGGTGGGCGTGTTGGGCCTCTGGTTCGTGTACGGAACCGCGCAGGAATCCGTGCGGGAATGGTCCCTCCAGACCCAGGCCCCGGACCTGTCGCCGTGGGGGTTGGCCAAGCAGCTGCTGATGATGCACCTCTGGTTCCAACCCGGTACCGACGGCGCCAGCTGGTTCGGCCCGGGCTGGACGGTGAGTGCCGAGTGGCTGGCTTACCTGGCGTTCCCGCTGCTCGCGCTGGTCCTGTTCCGGTTGCGCCGGCTGCATCCGCTCGCAGCGCTGGCCGCCTCCGTGCTCGTCCTCCTGCCGACGGCGGTCTGGGGTCCGGACCTGCCGATCGCCACCACCGAGCATCAACCGTATGAATGGCTGCTGCGGATCGCGTGCTGCTTCGTTGCCGGCGCTCTTGCGTGCATTGCCGCACGGAACGCTGACCGCATGAAGTTCAATCCTGCCCTGGCCGGTCCCGGCGCCCTCCTGACCGGGACCGCCGTCGTCGTCTTCCTGGCGACGGCCGGGAAACCCGGCCCGGGACGGCTGGCCGTGCTTGCCTTCCCGCTGCTCATCGCCCTGCTCAGCCTGACCCGGGGCTGGCTCCGCTCGGCGCTGTCCGCGCGGTGGCTGCAGTACGGTGGCCACAGCTCCTACAGCCTGTACTTGGTCCACATGTTCTTCATCTACCTCTTCTACTGGCTCATCAGGGACTGGCCGCAGGGAGCGAGTCCGCTGGCGGAAAACCTGCTCGCGGCTGCGTGCCTGCTGGGGATTGCCTTGGCCACCCACCTGCTGTTCAAGTACGTCGAGGAACCTGCCCGGCTCCGGTTGCGCGCACTGGTGCCGAGGGCGGCCCCCGCAAGCGGGTGACCCGCTCGTGAACCTCAACCAACGGAACTGAGGAACGCGATGGCGTCCTCCGCTTGTTCTACCAGTGAATAGCCGTGCTCGGGTTTCTCCGCGTCGCCCTGCCCTCGGAGGTCGGGCGCGTAAACCCTGAAGCCCCTCAGCAGGGGCACAAGGCGGTCAAAACTACGATGGGATTCACCCCAGGCATGTAACAGCAACAACGGCTTCGCATCGGCGTCGCCCTGGACAATACACGGAATCCGGATGCCCGTGGTGAGCCTGAGATCCAGGACTTCGGCACCCATAGCATCAGGGTACGCCTCGACATCGGCACTTGGGCGACTGCCGCCGTCGGGCATTCATGTCCAAAAGCGAAAGTCGGGGAGCCGGGCGATCCGGAGGCGGAATCGTTGACACTTGCGAAGCATTGGCGTTCGATGATCGCAGGGGGAACTGCCTCGGCGGTGAGGAACAGTTCATGCGGGTCATCCGGAATGCGAAACCTGTATCCATCGTGGCAGGCAGCGCCCTGCTGCTTGAAGGCGGCGCCGGGATGTGGCTCGCCGCCACAGCGCCGGCTGGACCACAGAACGGCAGGATCGTTTTCCTGGCCTTCTACATTGGCGTCATTGGCCTGATTCGGGGTGTCGTCATCCTGTCATGGGACCGACGGTCCAAACCGATGGCGCTGATGCGGGCGCAGGCGGCCGATGCCCTTCCTTTCATCCTGCCCGCCACGGTGATGGTGTCCGAGCTTCTCTCCCTCCCCGAAATCACAGACCCCGGTCGCCCATATCTGTGGATGGGCACCCTACTGCTTGGATCGGCTGTCATTTCCGTAGCACCTGCAGAGAAGACGGACCTCTTGGAGATCCCGCCGCTACGCCCCGGACGGTTTCCCGATTGGCTCAGATGGCAGAAATTCGGTGCCGGCTCGCTGTGGATCGCACTAATCTTCACTGCCATGTTCTTCACCTGGCCACGGCAGCTTCAGACTTTTGCGCCATTGATCATTGTGCTGGCGCTCGCCCAGGCGGCCGTGAGCGTTTGGCGAATTATCGAACACCGACAGTTTTCCAAGGTCGGGGTGCACCTCTCCGGACTGCAGATCAATTGGCTACGCGTCATCCATGTCAACCGCGGACATGAGGCTGCGGTGAAGGAACTCCGCACGATGTACCCCAAGATGGGGCCAGCCCAAGCCGACACCATCATCGAAAACCTCTACCGGGCGGAAGCGCTCAACGGGCCGAACCTCTAGATCTGACCACCTTTGAACACCTCAGCAGTCCGGAATCCTCGAAAATTCGGGGATTCCGGACTGGAAGGTTGTTCAAAGGTGGTCGGATATTGCGCCCCTCCCGTCAGGGCCGGGGGAATTTGGCGTTGAGGCGGAACAGGAACGCGGCGGTCGCGTCGCGGTGTACGGGTTGAAGTGGCTGGTAAATCGATCCTCCGGCTACTGGCCATCCGGTGGTGATGCCGGTGGAGGCGAGCCAACTGATCTCCTTGTAGAACGGGTAGCTGACGGGTACGTCGAGGAACGCGGTGGTCGGGGTCACGGCTGGGCTGCCGCTCAAACGGTAGAGGAACACGGCCATCGAATCCCGGTTCACCGAATCCAAGGGGTGGAAGGTTTTTGTGTTGTTCGGCCCGGGATACCCGGTGGTGATGCCGGCGGTGGCCAGCCAGGTGATTTCCTTGTAGAAGGGGTCCGAGGTGGGAACATCAGTGAACGGGGATACCGCCGGGGCATTGAACGCCGGGCTGGCCTCGTAGCGGTAGAGGAACGCGGCCATCGCTTCCCGGCTGATCGACTGCAGCGGTTCGAACAAGGTGGTTCCGTTAGGACCCGGGAATCCGGTGGTGATTCCGTTGGTGGCCAGCCAGGTGATCTCGTTGTAGAACGGATACGTCGAAGGGATGTCGGCGAACGAGACACCGTTGTCGTACATCTCGTAGTCGTCGGTGGTGATGGTGCCATTCGTTTGGATGTTCAGGCCCCAACTGATTCCTGAGGCGCCGGCCGGCAGGGGAGGCGTGGTCCAGGTGGTTTGGGTCCAGTTCGCCGCGGCGGCGACCAGTGGGCTTGCGGTCCAGTATGTCCAGAAGCCGTTGCCGACCCGGTAATAGAGTTCGAATTGGGTTGCCGCGGTGGATTTATACCAGGCTTTCAGCTGATACGTATGTCCGGGTATACCTGTCGGCGAGCAGCCGCCTAGGTCCAGGGCGGGCAGGAGTTTCGCGTCCCCGGACACCCACCCTGTCAGGGTGAGCTGTTCGGCGTTCGTGCCGGTGTGGCCGGGTGTGACGATGGAGAAGGCAGGGGTGTTGGTGCCGTACCCGCCGGCGGCCCAGCACTGCGGGATTGTGTTGACCAAGGTTTCCAGGCTGGGGTTTTGGATCATGTTGACTCCCGGCCCTGGCGGTGGTGGCACAGCAGGGCCAGCAACTGCGGGCTGCTGGGTCCCGCCGATGACCTGGTCCACGGTCTGAACCGCGACCGTACCGGCTGCCTTTTGCTGTGCCAGCCAGCTGGCGAACTGGCTGAACAGGGTCGGGGTGATCGTCAGAGTCGGGTCCGTGCCGACGGCGATGTGGTGGAAGGTCAGCTGGACCCATCCGCCGGTGGTTGTTTGGGCGTGGGTCACCTGGTTCTCCAAGGTCGCCAGGGTCCAGGTGCTGTCTACCTCATCCGGTGCCGCCGTGACGTAGGGATTGGCCGGGGGGATGGTGTCTGCCGCGGGAAGCGTCGCCGAGGCCGGGTCCGGGCCGGCGGCATCGCCCAGTCCGCGGGCGCTGTTGAAGCCGCACCCCTTTACCAAGGCTTCGGTGTTCGCGTCTTCGGATGCGAAGGGGTAGGCGAAACTAGTGACTTTAAAGCCCATGTTCATCAGCGCCACGCGCCCGTCACAGATCTGCCGTGTCGCTTCAGCGGGGATCAGGGACACAAGATCCGGGTGGGTCACGGTGTGGCCGCCGATCTCATTGCCGTCGGCGGCGATTTGGTGCAGGTTGGCTGTGGTCAGGTAGGTGGGCTGGTCGATCCACCCGGTGGTGATGAAAAACGTGCCGACCAAGCCCAGGCTCTTCATCGTGGCTTCGGCCGTCAATTGGTCCGCGTTGCCGTCATCGAACGTCAGCGACACTACCGTGTTTGGGGCAGCATGTGCCGGAGCGGCGAATCCCACCGCGGCCAGCAGACCGGCCACAACCAGCGCTGTGCTGCCGAATGCGGTCCAGCGTTTGCCAAAGTGCTTACCGGGCCGTAATCGGGTTATCTGGGGCCGTGTGCGGCCCTCGCGCGGCGATTCCGTCGTCCCTTGCTGGTCATTAGTGGTACTCATGGTCAACTCCTCCCCAGGCTAGGTAATGCACAGGCAGCCGGGTGATCCCTCATTGGTGGGCCAAGAAGGTGCCGCTCGAAAGGGGAGTCCGATCTGGGTTTCCAGCGGTGGCACTCGGTGCCGGTTGTTTATTCACACTCACGTACATGCGAGGCTACGACCCCGGGCAGCCGTTGAAACGAGTGGTCAATACTTGTTCTTGCCACGCTTCCTGACGCTGCCTTAGGTGGTGCATCCGATGCGTCTAGGTAGCTTGCAAAGTGCTCTACTCGAATCGGTGCCCTGGCCCCGTCCAGGGCTAGTCGCGCAAGCACCCCGCGTGTACAGTCGACTTCGCCAGCCCCTTCCGGTCAGGCCTGCCCGACCGGCCCCATGGAGGAAGGAGTGCCCGTGGCGCTGCCTGCAGTCGACAAACGTAAACAGCCGGAACACGAGCACGGAACCCCGGCCCGGGCTCTCACGTCGAAGTCCGCTGCAGGGCTGGTTGTCGGCCTTGTGCTCGTTGCGCTTTTCGCTGTCGTGCGGGTGCTGGCGCCGTCCACGTCGGAGACCTTCGGGCTTCCCAACGCAGCCCGCGACTTCGCCACGCTGTCGATCAGCGTCGTCGTGGAGTCCCTGCCCTTTGTCTTCCTCGGAATTGTCCTTTCGATCGCTGTCCAGGTCTGGCTACCGGAGGGCATGCTGCTCCGTCGCCTGCCACGGAGTCCGGTACTGCGGAGGCTGGTCCTTTCGCTTCTGGGAATGCTGCTGCCGGTCTGCGAATGCGGAAATGTTCCACTGGCCCGCGGGCTGGTGGTCAAGGGCCTCACCGTCGCGGAATCGATGACTTTCCTGTTCGCCGCGCCCATCCTGAACCCCGTCACCATCGTCACCACCGCGCAGGCGTTCGGCTGGAACAACGGCATCCTGGTTTCCCGCGTCCTGGGCGGGTTCTTCATCGCCAACCTCGTCGGCTGGATCTACAGCCGGCATCCGCGTCCGGGGGAGCTGCTGACCGCCCGGTTCCAGGAAACGTGCAACGTGGCAGACCACGACGGCGGCGCCGCCGGCAGGGTGCGGCGCAGCGTGCAGATGTTCTCGCAGGAGACGCGGGCAATGATGCCGGCCCTGTTCATCGGCGCAGGCATGGCGGGGCTGATCCAGGTGGCCGTTTCCCGCGAAGTGCTGGTCGCCCTGGGCAGCAACCCCGTCTGGTCCGTCCTGGCGTTGATGCTGCTCGCCTTCGTCGTGGCGATCTGCTCAAACGTGGATGCCTTTTTCATCCTGTCTTTCGGTGCGACCTTCATGCCGGGTGGCATCGTGGCTTTCCTCGTTTTCGGGCCCATGATCGACGTGAAAATGCTCGCCCTGATGCGCACCACCTTCACCGCGAAGACCCTCCTTCAGCTCAGCGTGCTCGTGGCACTGTGCGCCGCGGTCCTCGGATTGGCGGTCAACTATGGTCATTAGGCGGCTCGTGGGCCGCTGGCAAGGCGTGGTTCTCAGCCTCATCGGCCTCGTCGCAACGATCTGGCTGGGCCTGACGGGGCAGCTTGCCTTGTATATCCATCCGCGGTATTTCGTGTTCACGGTCATCATGGCCGTCATCGCAGGGGTGCTTGCCCTGGCGGCCTTCGCCTTGGTCCCCGGCGCCAATGACGCCCCCGATGGCGGGCACACCCACGCCGGCGACGCCCACGCCCACGAGCACGACGGCGACGCCCCCGGCGACGACGCGCACCGTTCGCGATGGGGCTGGCTGCGGCCGGCCGGGAGCGTGCTGACCATCATCGCCGCCATCGTCGCCTTGCTGATCCTGCCGCCGTCGACCCTTACCACCGCAACTGTCGCCCAGCGCGACCTCAACGGCTCAGCGTCCGCCCTTACGCTGAAAACACCCGCGCTGCCGGGCAAAGGCGACTATTCCTCCTTCACCGTCCGGGACTGGGCATCGTTGCTTCGGTCGGGCGCGGGGCAGGACTTTTTTGCCGACAAGACCGCCACGGTCACTGGGTTCATCAGCGCGGACACGACAGATCCAAACCTCTTTTTCGTGACCCGGTTCGTGGTGACGTGCTGCGCGGTCGATGCCCAGCCGATCGGTGTTCCCGTCTATCACCCCGGGTGGCAAAACGAATTCAAAACCGACAGCTGGGTCACGGTCACCAGCAGCTTCCACGCCAACCCCAACGCGGCCAGCCGCGAGGCAATCGTCCTGATGCCGAACTCCATCAAGCCCACCACCCAGCCGGCGCAGCCCTATGTCTACTAAGCGCCGCCCCGTCTCGGCCAAACGGGCCGCCGCGATTGCGGCCGCGGCCGAGCTCCTGGCCGGACGCCGTTTCGTGCGCCGCCTCTACGGCACGATCGCGATCCTCGCCCTCCTTGCCGGCGGGTTGACGGCAGCGAACCTTTCGAAGCTGCCGCACGCCAACTCCACCTCGGCACTTGCCCGCACCGCGACACCCGCAGCCTTTGCGTTGTACAGCCTGCAGAGGGATACCGGCAAGGACGACACAGGGCACAAGAAGCCGGACACCATCCTCGGCACGAGCCTGTCCGGCAGCGACCAGGGCACCGTCATCGTCAGCGCCCCCCGCATCCAGGAGTATGCGGCACTTCCCACTGCCCTCGCTGTGGTCACGCTCAACGATGACAACACCAGCTCGCTCGAGATTGTGCCCCTCACCGGCGGGCCGCCAACGCTTGTTCCCTTGCCAAGCCTGGGAACCGTGGCCAACCTCCATGCAGCACCCTCCGAGCACCTCATCGGTTTCACCTTCACCGCGTCTTCGGGCACCGGCCAGTACTGGAAATCGCTCTTCGTGTACGACGTGGGCAGTCCGTCCTCGGCTCCGCGCGCCGTCCAGGGGATCAACGGTCCGGTCTCGGCCGCGGACTGGCGCTTTGTCCCCGGTGCGGCCACCCTGGTGGCACAGACCGACGACCAGTCCATGTTCCTCATTGATGCGCTGGAAAGCGGCAAGGTGTCGCCTCTGGGAGCGCATGCCGGGATCCTCGGATTCGTCCCCGGCACCAACGAACTCGCCGTCGCCGACCAGGGACTGAAAAAGGGCATCGACCCGCCACGCTATTCGACCATCAACCTCACCACCGGGACCTCCACGCCGCTCAGCCTCACCGGCGCGTTCGTGCCCGATGTCGCCAACGGGACCACCACCACGGCGAGCCAGCCGATGGTCCTCGGCACGTCCGGCCAGTACGCGCAGGTAGTGAGAAAGTACGACGGCGGAAAGGAAGCCTCCGTGGTGAACCTCGCCGACAAGAACGGCTCGCGCCAGCTTTACCAGCCTGCCGCGGACTGGTCGGCCATCCTTGACACGTGCATCTCACCGGCCGGCGACTACCTCGCGGTCGAAACGGCAGCACCCCAATACACGGGAGACCAGTACCCTGTCCTCCCCGAACCGACCCCCATCCGGACGGACCTCGTGGACGTGAAATCGGGCGCCGTCCTGAAAAGCGTCCCGGGATTTCTCCCGAGCTGGTGCGGTTGAACACGACGGCGACCGGCAGGGACTAAGGCGATTGCCGCCGTCGGGCGCTCACGTCGAAAAGCCAGGTGGCGGCGACCGTTGCCAGATAGCCGGTGATGACAATCAGGGAGACGCCGGCCCAGAAGTAATTGGTGGTGCTGCTTTCCCGGCCGACACCGGGCGCAATCTTCAACAGCGAATACACCGAAACCGCGGCAGCGGCGATACCCGCCAGCGCCGCCAGCAAGAGCCATAAACGCGACGACGCCCAGTGCCCACCGCGGCCGTCCTGGACGTTCCAGCGCTTTCCCGTGCGCAGCACCAACCAGCCGGCCGGAAGCATGACCGCCCCCACCACGAGGAACGCGGCCACGACGTCGGCGGGCCGGTGCCACTGGTTGATCAGCGTGGAAACCCCGGCCGCCACCGCGAAAGTGCCACCGAGGAACCCCGCCACAGGCCGCCAGCGCGGCGACACCACCAAGAACACCGCGGCGGCCGCCGAAGCCGCCAAGGTGGTGTGGCCGGAGGGCAACGAGTTCAGTTCAATGGTCTGGACGCCGCGGAACGGCCTGTTCGGAAACCAGTCCTTGAGGAGCTGGGTGGCCAGGTTTGCGGCGACGCAAGCGGCGAGGGCGATCCCGGCGGACTTCCAGCGGCGGCGCATGATCGTGACGAAAAGAACGACGACGGCGGCGATCGCCACCGAGATGACCGGCAACCAATCGAGGAACTGGGTGGTTGCCCGCTCGGTGGGACCGTTGATGGCCGCGGCTTCCACCAAAGCGGATTCGTCGATGTACTGACCCGTCGTGGTGCGCACGAAAAAATAGAACGTGGCGATGAACGCGACCACGCAGGCAACGGTTGCGAGCACAAAAAGCAAACCCGTGCCGGCGCGCGCCCAGCGCTTGGCAAAGGTCCCACGTATGTCCGGCAGCCGGCTCGTCTTTGGAAAACTCATTGCTTTCAGGGTGTCATACCTGGCTGGGAGGATCACTTTTGCTCGGCGAGGAGTTCCTCATAGAGCGCCAGGTGTTCGGCAACCATCCGCTCGGCGCTGAAGTAGTTTTCCGCGGAACGGCGGCACTCTCGGCGATCCAGCCTGGCGGCGGCGATGACGGCCTCGGCCAACTCCGGGGGGCTCGAGCGGAGGTAGCCCGTGACCCCCTCGGAAACGATCTCCGGAGCGGATCCCCGGAATGTTGCCACCACCGGAGTCCCGGCGGCGAGGGACTCGATCATGGCCATTCCGAAGGGTTCATCCCACTGAAGCGGATTCAGCAGGGCCACGGACCCGCCCAGGAGGGCGAACTTGTCCGCCGCGTTCAGCTCGCCGAGGTATTCGACGTCGGACCCCAGGAGGGGCGCGATGACCGCGGCGTAGTACTCATGTTCTTCCGCGCTGTACATCTTTGCCGCAATCCGCAGGGGTATCCGGGCCAGGCGGGCGGTCTCTATTGCTTCGGGCAGGCCCTTGCCTGGGTGCATCCGGCCGAGGAAGCTGACGTAGCCGCCGTCGCCGGCTCCGAGCGGGACGGATTGGGTGTCGATCCCGTGGTGGATGACCTTACGTACCTTGATTCCGGGGGCAGTTTCCGCTTGATGGCGCGAGATGGCAATGATTGCGGTGTCGGTGGCCATCGCTTGGTAAATGTCGTGGTTTTCGGCCGAAAAGGGGAGGTGGGCCGTTGCGACGATGGGCGTTCCTTTCGGCCGATGCCGGTACAGCGGCCCCGCCAGGGTGTTGTCGTGGATGAGGTCGACGTCGTCCATGGCCGCGAACGCGTACACGCTGTGGCGCAATTCGTCCGTCCCGTTGCCTATCCTCGAGCCGTCGGCAAGCGGTGGTCCGGGGACTTTGGCCACTGGACATGTGCTTCCGGACGCCGCTGCGAGAAGCACCTCGTGGCCCGCGGCAACCAGGCCGCGGGCCAGGATGTCGATGATCGACTCGGTGCCGCCGTATGCGGGCGGCGGGACCGGAAGCCAAGGCGGGGCAACAAGGCCGATGCGCACCTAGTACCCCTGCCGCAGTCCAGCGGTGACGTGGTGGACATCCAACAGATCGGCAAGCGGTTTGCGCGCCTCGAGGTGCAGCGCGACATCTTCGGGCAGGTCCCTGACGCGTGTTTCTCCGTTGGCAACCTCCACCGAGATCCGGGAGCCGGCGAGCGGGATGTTCCGCATGGTGATCCCGCCGAAGCCTTCAGGAACGACGGGCGCCAGCCAGAGGCCGCCGTGGGTGAGACACGGATCGAACCGGAGAAGGACCCGGAGCAGATGGACCGGTGTGGCAGCGGCCCACGCTTGCGGCGAGCAGGACGAAGGGTAGGGGACGGGCGTCCCGTAGCTTTTCCGATCCAGTCCGCAGAACAACTCCGGAAGCCGCCCGCCGAACGCTTCGGCCGCATCGAGGAGGCCCGTGACGAGGCGTTGGGCCTCCTCAATGAAGCCGTAGCGCATCAATCCGCCGGCAATGAGGGCATTGTCATGGGGCCACACCGAGCCGTTGTGGTAGCTCGCCGGGTTGTATGCTGCCATGTCCGAAGCCAGTGTCCGGACGCCCCAACCCGTGAACATGGTGTCCGACATGAGCCGCGCCGCGACCAGCGGAGCCTTGTCGTCGTCGACGATTCCGCTCCACAGGCAATGGCCCATGTTGGACGCGCACGCGTCCACCGGGCGCTTGTCGCGATCCAAGGCGATCGCGAAATAACCGCGTTCGGGGAGCCAGAATTGCTCGTTGAATTTTCGCTTGAGTTCGGCCGCCCGGGCGCCCCACACCGCGGCCAGCTTCAGATCGCCTTCCTCCTGGGCCATCAGGGCCCGGCTCAGATAGGCGGTGTAGACATAGCCCTGGACTTCGCACAGTGCGATCGGTGGTTCCGCCAGCGTGCCGTCGGCGAAGTTGATGCCGTCCCCGGAATCCTTCCAGCCCTGATTGAGGAGGCCCTGGTCCGTGGCTCGGGAGTATTCAACGAAGCCGTCGCCGTCGGCGTCTCCGTAGTCGCGGATCCAGTCCAGTGCGCGGTCCACCGCGGGCAGAAGGGACTCCGAGACGTCGGCATGGAATCCCCAGCGGGTGAGCTCCCCGGCGAGGGTGACGAACAGCGGTGTGGCGTCCACCGAGCCGTAGTAGGCACTGCCGCCGCCGAGGGCGAGGCCCGTGCTGGCACCGAGACGCACTTCGTGCAGGATCCTCCCCGGCTCCTCCTCGCTGAGCGGGTTGACGGTCCTGCCCTGATGGTCGGCCAGGGTCTTGAGGGTTCCCAGCGCGAGCGAAGGATCCAAGGGAAGGGTCATGAAGGACGTCAGGAGCGAGTCCCGGCCGAAAAGGGCCATGAACCAGGGGGATCCCGCAGCCACCACCGTCCGCCCGGGATGGTCAGCGTCGAAGATCCTGAGGGAGCCGAGGTCTGCCCTGCTCTGGGCCAACGCCTTTTCGAAGGCCTTGTTGGCAAGTTCCGTTGTAGGAACCCTTTCATGCCACTCCTGCTGCCTTTCTTCCGGGACATCGGTGGGGCGTTGGTTCCCCCAAACCTCGGCGTCGGCCTCGGGTCCGACCCCGTCGATGCGGGGGGTGGCCGTCACACCCGTGGACCAATGGCCTTGGGGTTCAAGGGAGATGTCATAGCTGATGACATCTCCGTCAACGGCGCCATTCGGAGCGTCAATGGTGACCAGGACGTGCCGGCCCTGCCTCTGGGACTCAAGGACCAAGGACCCGTTGCCATCCCGCGTCAAATGCACGCTCTCGTGGTGTGCCCTCCCTTCCTTCACTTCGAAGATGTCGGCAAAGTCCGCATTGACCCTGAGTGAAACCGTCGCGTGGGTGGCCTTGTTGGAGAAATTCCTGACCGTGACCTCTTCGCGGACCCCGCCGAACACGCTCCTCCTGCGCTCAATCAGCAGATGGCTGTCTGCCAAGCCGTCGGTGCGAGCCGCACGGCCCACAAAATCAGCGCGGAAAGGCTCCGGGACAGGGGAACCCAAGGCTTCGATGGGGTGGCCGTTCACCGCCAGCACCCAGTTCGAAACGAACCGCGTGTCACGGAAGAACATCCCGTGCGGGCGCAGTTGATCCATATCGCCGTTGGCCGCAGAGACGCAAAACGATGTTCCTGCCAACAACGTCACGGCGCCTGCGCCGGCCGAACCTGCAAGGTTCTCGGCATTCCAACCTGTCATCAATGGGCTCCAAAGCTAGGGACGGGGGAATGGGGCAGCTTGTTTCAGCGTATTCGCCACGTCTTCGGAAGTGAACCCTCGCTCGGATATGTGGGGTTTTCGGCGGACGCTCGCTCACGTATGGCGGGTTGTGGGTGGACGCTCGCTCACGTATGGCGGGTTGTGGGTGGACGCTCGCTCACGTATGGCGG